>SCQT01000156.1 GCA_004322015.1 Chitinophagaceae bacterium | reverse complement strand
CGAAAAACGGTCTTAGCTGCATAACGTGAATCTGTACAATATACCAGTGTTTCTTTTATATTCATAGCTATTTTTTAATAGTTAAAACTTGATCAAAAAGAACCAAAAAATCAAGAAAAAACGAAGCTCCCACCCGCGGAATCCAACGCACGGCCCGCCGTTTTTTCTGGCCAACCTGCCTGCGGTGGCAGGCGCTCCTTTGATTCGATTTCAAAAGATTGTGGGCCCATTCGAACTTAATTCCCACTTTAGCCCAAGTATTGAATCATCTATTTTAAAAGCCACGAAAATCTGGGATGCACCCGATCTGTGCTGTTTTGTGGAAAAGAAAGTATGAAAGCATCTTATTTTTCAGAATAACGTTATTTTTAAGGAGTGGAACCTGCCAAGTCGCCATATTATTCTGACGGAGAATTGCTGGAGAAATACCGTCATGAGCACCACAACGGGTGGTTAGGGATATTACTGGACCGTTATCTGCACCTCATATTCGGCGTATGCCTGAAATATCTTAAAAATGAAGAAGACGCAAAAGACGCTGCCCAGCAAATATGTCTTGAAGTGTTAAAAACGCTGCCCAGGCACCAGGTAGTTTATTTTAAATCATGGCTGTACCAGGTGGCAAAGAATCACTGTCTGATGGAACTAAGACAATCGGGGAAAATGCACTTACTGCCTCTCTCTGCTGAAAATGAACCGGAAAGCGTTGCTGAACGGGATAAAAAGACAGAATTAATGGAGATGGAAATAAAAGAAACGCATCTGCATCAGGCAATGGAGCAATTGAATGATGCACAGCGAATATGTGTGGCCCTTTTTTATCTTCAAAATAAAACCTATAAAAGTGTATCCGCGGAAACGGGCTTTTCTATGTTGCAGGTAAAGAGTTATATCCAGAATGGGAAAAGGAATCTGAAAACGATTATTCAACGAATGGAGGAAGAAGAGCAGTATCCGCATGAAACTAAAAAATCTTAATCAGGATCTGTATGGCAAAAAGCATATCATCCATATTTGAAGAATCCGGCTGTCTGAGCGAAAAGCAGTTGACGGACTATCTGAACGGGAGAATGAATGAATCAGAAATGCATTCCCTGGAGGCGCATATAGCGGGTTGCGATTTTTGCAATGAAGCTTTGGAAGGACTGATGCAGGTAGAAAACAAGGAAGAGATCCCCGTTATCATCAAGCAGATTCACAACCAGGTAAGAAGAGATCTGAAAGCTCATCGTGCCAGAAGGAAAAAAGTGAAGATGTATGTCTGGCTTTCTTTCCTCGTGATCATCATTCTGATTATTCTGCTGGTAGCTTTTCTGGCAGAATATTACGCTATAAAGTAGCCTGTTGGTTTGCCTGCGGAATTTTCACCGTAAGGCTTTTTTCCTTTTTGTCACGAATGACGGTAGCCCTGACACTTTTGTCCTGCATGTGATCTTTCAATGCAGCAATCACATCCTCCACGCCGGTCACTTTCTGCCCGGCAAACCCAGTCAGGATATCACCGGGCTTAAAGCCTGATTCAGCCGCATCCGAACCGGGCTCCACACGAATGACATCCACCCCTTTCCCATCATTCCTGTTCTCAATTGTCATGCCCAGGCGGGGAGAATTGCTGTTATCCATGTCAGGCATCAGGAAGGGATGATATTGCCTGAATTGTTGCATAAAATTTTTCATGTCAGGGCTGCGGAAAGGTCCCCGAAAATGAAATTGATCAAAGGGCATATTCAGTGCATAATGAGTGCCGCCGTTATCATTTTGTCCAAGCTTTATATCGGTTTCCCGGGTCTTGCCATCCCGTGTATAAGTAACTTTTACCACATCTCCCGGAGAAAATTTCCCTATTTCATTGCTCAGGTCAAGAGCGGAATGAATTTCGTCCTTATTGATTTTTATAATGATATCGCCGTTTTGCAAACCGGCGCTGTCGGCAGGGGTGCCTCTTTCGACCATGTCCACTTTGGCGCCATCTACGGAATCACCCGGTAAAGTCAGCACGCCCAGTAAGGCTCTGTTATGACCTGATGACAGGGGGGAACCTGAAAAGTTAAAACCATGGGAATGATCATTGTCAAAAGGAGAGACAGACTGATCAAAACCCTCAGTTCCCGAATCGTTGCCGGAAGATTTTTTGCGGATCACTTCAATATTACCCTTTACATTTTCGGGTTTTTTCCCATTGATCAGCACCTGATCTCCGTTCAATTGAATGGTCAGCTTTGATGGGAATTCTCCTTTTTTACGGATAATAATTTCTTCATTCTGCTGACTATCCTGCTGTCCCTGCGCAAAGGTATCCGTGGTAAAAAATATACCTGCCAGTAATATGGAAAAAAGTGCAATATATTTTTTCATGGCTATAGATATGTTTGAGTTCGATTACAAATGTACGCAGTCATCAGCCCAGCCGCGGTTAGGGAAAAGTTAAAACAAACCCCTGAAGCGATAAGGGAATGTTAAATTACTGCAAAAGGACAAAAGAAATAGTTCAGATGCGGGTACTGAGCAATATTTATCTACTTTTGTCATGGTATTTCATACACTGAACGCTAAGAAAAAAGTCAGATGAAAAATAAAGTTTTCTTCCTTATTTCAGGGATTTTGTTGCCGATGTTCATTGCCGCAGGTTATTGCAGCGCTCAAACTGCTGATTCCAGCATCGCGACGCAATTCATCATGTTAAATGACCAGGGTAAATACACGGAGGCAGCCAAACTGATGTCCCCTTCTTTTTTGGAAATGGTTACTCCGGGGAATCTTGAAAAGATATGGTATTATCATGTGAAGCCGCAGGGAGGATTTCATGAGGTAGTCTCTGTAAGAGAAATGCAACAGGGTAAGATCTATGCCGTGTTCCCTACCTGCCGCTTTGATAAAGCGGATGTCACCTTTGCCTTCGCTTTTGATGATAATCATCAGATTGCGGGTTTCCATGTGGATACCGTCACTCCTCAAACCAATGCAGAGGCTGCCCCCAAGGCAGTCTATCATCCCTCGGGAAATACTGCGGAAGATTCTCAGAAACATAATTAAAAAATAAATTTTGGAAAAATAAAAGTTTCTCCTTTGTTTTGTATTTAGATAGTTGTCTAAATATATAAATGATGGAGCTGGCTTTTAAGGCGTTGAATGATGAAACACGCAGGGAAATATTGAGATTATTAAAGAACGGAGATATGACTGCGGGTGAAATAGCGGCTCATTTTAATTTCAGCAAGCCCACGATCTCTCATCATTTGGATCTGCTCCGGCAGGCTGATCTGGTAGCAGCGGTGAAGGAGGGACAATTCATCTACTATTCTCTCAATACCACTGTAATGGATGAGATCATTCAATGGATGATCCGGCTTAATTCAAAATCTAAAAGGAAAAACAAATGAAGATTTTCTCGCTGAAACGTGAATGGATACTCTGGATCACGATCATTTCACCTGTGATCCTGTATTTATTCCTGATCCATCAATTGCCGGCATTGATCCCTGTCCATTATAACGCAGCCGGCAAACCGGATAACTTCGCTTCCCCCATTAAGTTTTTGACTAACATCGTCCCCGAGAATATTGTTTTATATCTTGTTTTTTTGGCCTTGCCTAAAATAGATCCGAAGAAAAACAACTATTTCTTTTTTACAAGAGCTTATTTCTTCATTCGTTTTGCGGTGCATTTGTTTTTATCTGCACTTGCCTGTATTTCTTTATTAGCGGCTACAGGATGGAAACTGAATATTCCCAGGCTCATTACTCTCGGTGTGATGATTTTGTTTTCAATCCTGGGAAATTATATGATAAATATAAAGCCCAATTGGTTTGTGGGAATTCGTACGCCATGGACATTGAGCAATCCTCTGGTTTGGAAAAAAACACATTCGCTGGGAGGGCGTATGATGTTTATCCTGGGAATTACCGGTTTTGTCTTAATCCTGATTCTCCCCCCCGCCGCCTCTCCTGCCATTGTACTGATTGCAGCCGGAATACTGGTGGTTTTTGCTTTCTTATATTCTTATATTTTGTATAGAAAATTAGAAAGAGAAGAGTTCAACAAGTAAAATGATGTATTAATTTATATGAGAACATTTTTCGTTTGCACCATCGCATTATTATCGGGATGTTTATTGTATAATCCATGTCATGCCCAGGAGCCCGATACCCTGTTGGCAGAAAAATTTATGGATCTTAACAATACAGGCCGGTTTTCAGAAGCCAAAGAGATGTTTGCCGCATCCATTCGTCCTCAACTTCCTCCCGATGTGCTGAAAAAAACATGGGAACTATTAAATAAAAAATACGGGAAGTACCGGGGAATTGAAAGCATGGAAGTAATCCGGGTGGATACTTTTCGCCATGTCCGTACAATATGTGATTTTGAAAAAGCTGAGATCACATTCAGCTTTGCTTTTAATCCTTCTCATTGGTTATACGGCTTTGTCATAGTGGGAGTATCTGAAAAAGATTCGAAGCCTGCTGTTTCCGGCCTGCTGCCACACACGATTTCTATTGACACTTCTGTCCGGGTAAACGGAGGTAAAATTTATGGTACCTTATTGGCTCCGAAAAATAAAAAAACTTATCCTGTGGTATTGATCATTGCCGGATCCGGTCCCACTGACCGTAACGGGAACAGTACTTTGGGAGAAACATCAAACATGTATCTGATGCTGGCAGATTCTTTGGCAGCGCATGGGATCGCCAGCTTCCGGTACGATAAAAGGTACCTGGGGAAAAGTGTGGATTTTTTGCCTTCCGCCATTGAGCATATCAGCTTTGATGATTATGTGGACGATGCGGCGGATATTGTAAATTTTCTGAAAAATGATCCTGCTTTCAGCCAGGTTATTATTGCCGGACATAGTGAAGGTTCTTTAATCGGCATGATCGCTGCGCAGAAGACGAAGGTCAATGCCTACATATCTCTTGCAGGAGCGGGAGAAAATTTCGGAAAAATATTGGAATGGCAACTCGATCAGCAAGAGGGAATAAACAAAGATACAGTTAAAAATATTTTGAACACCATCCGTGAGGGGAAGATCGCCACGGATATTCCGTCTTACCTGCAAATGTTATTCCTTCCCTATCTTCAGCATTATATGTTCACGGAAATGAGATACGATCCGTCTGAAGAAATAAAAAAACTTTCTGTTCCCGTATTAATAGTGAACGGGACTACCGACATCCAGGTAAATATGAAACAAGCTGAACTGTTGCATCGCGCCAAACCGGATGCTGCATTATCTATTATCCCGGGTATGAATCATATTTTAAAAGATGCCCCTGAAGAACGCTCAGAAAATATTGCCACCTATAATAATCCGGACCTTCCTTTAAACGGTACTTTGATTAAAGAAATAGTTCAGTTTATAAATTCAATTCCATCACATAGTCATTCATAAAATAGCCGTGGCCGATATCATTATCCTCTTCACGGATAATATGAAAACCAAGCTTTGCATAAACTAAAGCCGCTTTATTGCTCCGGTTTACATTTAATTGCAATGTATCCTGATCGTTTTCTTTTGCCCGTTTAATAATTTCAAGGATCATTTGTTTGCCGATACCTTTGCCCTGTGACGAAGGCAATAAATAGATCTTGTGCAGCCGGGTCATTTTTTCTTTTACGTTAAACTGATAAGAGGCGTAGCCGATCAGGTTATTATCGTCCTTCGCCAAAAGGAAATAACACCCTTCCTCCATCTGCTTTTGCAGGGAAGGAAGGCTGTACATCCAATCCAGCATATAGGCCATTTGGGCATCGGATAGAATATCTTTGAAGGTCGAAGGCCAGATACGATAAGCTAATTTATGTACGAGGGTTAATTGATCTTTGGCAGCTTCAATAAATGTGATCATCTATTATAATCTTTTAGTCGTTGTAATACAATCTCTTTATGCCATTCGGGCACTTCGTTTATTTCTTCCTCAATTCCTTTATATTTTCTCTTAATAGAGTTCCATTCATTGATAGGAATAAATACCCCCGTCTTATTCCCCTGATCATCTGAAAGATATTGTAAATTCATATTCGATATATTTACCTGCAAAGTTACGGAATTTGGAAAGTCCATTCATGACGAGCCTGATTTTGATATTCAAGTCCGTCACCGAAGACACCCTTCAATGCACCATAATAATCTTTAAGGGTTTGTTTTTTTTCGAATACTTCACTCGTTTAGCCGGCTTTTTACCTCTGTCTTTCGAGGATAACTTTGATAATTGTTTCGTTATTTCCTCACCCGGAGCATTTTTTTGTAGTAATAAAAAGCCGCCGGCTCACAAAATTTTTCGTATTTTCACTTATTGCGAACAAATGCGGGATAGTGATGTGTTTGTCAGGTTCGGACAGTATGCATGCCCTACTCGCGCTAAGGCCCGACGACTTTGTGATATGATTTTGTCGCCGGGCAAGACCGGAGATTATCAAGTGTTTTTCGTAATCTCTGCGGATTTCATACCGGGATCAGGACTAAGCTAAAAGACAGCGCCCAATTTCCCAAAGATCAAACCTGTACCCCTGAACAGATCAATTATTATCTCCATTTAACTGATAATGAATTAAAACCTCAAACCGGACAATATGCCCGTATTGCCAGCACTACCCGCGAAGATTATAAAAACAACGGTGGACCCGCAGCCGTCGGCAATAAAGATGACCAGAAATTGAATGGCTTAACGTGGTCCGGGAATTATATCAGCAGGCCATGCGATCAGACACTAATCAGTTGATCATTGACTGGGCTAAAAGTCATTTGTAAAGCCTCAGTTTTTTCTTTTTAGCCGGCAAATCCTAAGAACGCCAAAGCTTTCACCTTGGTAACCTGCGTTTTCAGGGCGAAGTAATCCTTCATTTCAGAGAGAAATAAAAAATTTTTTTTTATTCGAAAAATATTCTACTTTGTGTAAGGATTACACATTGATTTTTCATTTCTAAACCAATAAAAACCATTCAAAATTCTCCACTTTATGAACATCAAAAAATTACTCACAATGCTTATGGTCCCTTTGCTGCTGCCCGGTTTCAGCGCCGTGGCACAGAACGGGAACGTGAGAGGCACGGTGACAGATGCCAAGACAGGCTCGCCGTTACCCGGCGTCACAGTGGCAGTGAAAGGAACAAGCTCCGGAACCATTACCAATGCTGAAGGTATTTTTGACTTACAGGCTCCGGGAACTGCCGACACGCTGATTGTATCTTACATAGGATACATCACCCAGGAAGTTCCGATCAGAAGCGGGCCGATGAGAATTGCCATGGAATTATCGAAAGCTTCCCTGAATGAAGTGGTAGTGATAGGTTACGGTACCCAGCAACAAAAAGACATTACCGGTTCCATTGCCACTGTAAATGCCAAAAATTTCCAAAAAGGGGCCATTACCTCACCTGATCAGCTTATTGCCGGAAAGATTTCGGGAGTTTCGGTAACCTCCAATGGAGGACAACCAGGTGGAGGAAGTACCATCCGTATCCGGGGGCTGGCTTCTCTCAACGGGAACAATGATCCGTTGATTGTGATAGACGGTGTGCCATTGCAATCCACTGACAACGGAACACTAAATCAGACTATTTCAGGTGTTGCAAATCCCCTCAGCCTGATCAATCCGGATGATATAGCCAGCATTACGGTGCTGAAAGATGCCGCTTCCGCTGCTATTTATGGTTCCCGTGCTTCCAGCGGTGTCATTCTCATCACTACTAAAAAAGGTATTACGCAAAAACCGAAGTTTGATTTCAGCACCCAGCTTTCCGTGTCAAAGTTAATCAAGGAAGTGCCGGTGCTTTCGGCTTCGCAATTCCGCGCTTATGTAAAAGAAACCGGAACCCCGGCTCAAATTGCTTTGATGGGAAATGCCAGCACCAACTGGCAGGATCAAATTTACCAGACAGCGCTGACCACCAATAATAACCTGAGCGTGTCCGGAGCAGTAAAAAATATGCCTTATCGTGTCTCAGTGGGTTATCTGGGTCAGCAGGGTATTTTGAAAACAGATAATCTGAAGAGAACCACTGCGACTATCAGTCTGAATCCGGTATTTCTGAACGGGCATTTGAATGTGAGTCTGAATGTGACCGGCGCTTTATCGCAAAGCCGCTTTGCTAACCAGGGAGCTATTGGCAGCGCCGTATCATTTGACCCCACGCAACCGGTTTTAAAGCAGGGCAGTCCTTATGGCGGTTATTGGGAATGGCTGACCGGCAGCGGCACATTGGCTCCATTAGCCACCCGGAATCCCTTAGCTCTTTTGGAACAATACCACAGCCTCAGTCATTCCAACAGAAGTTTCGGCGACCTGAAATTAGATTACAGTATTCCCATGCTTCCCGATCTGCATATTACCTGGAACCTGGGCTATGATGCTTCTCAGGGAAAAGGAACGGTGATGGTTCCACCCGATGCGGCACAACAGTGGAATTCAAACCCACCGAATCATGGATACAATACGCAGTATTTACAAAAAACCTGGAATACCACCAGCGAAGTAAGCCTGAATTACAATAAAGACATTAAGTCCATTAAGAGCAATATCAATGCGGTGGCGGGCTACGGCTATTATAATAATTTGATGACTCATTACAATTATGCCGCGTTCGACTCTAAGGGAGATACTATCCCGGGTTCGGCGCCCACTTATAAATTTGATAAACCGGAAAATACGCTTATCTCTTATTACGGCAGGTTGATTTATACCTATAATGACAAATATATCCTGATGGGATCTCTCCGTACGGACGGATCTTCCCGTTTTGCACCCAATGACCGTTGGGGTGTTTTCCCCGCAGCTTCTTTAGGATGGAGGATCAATGAAGAAGATTTCCTAAAAAATTCCAATACGGTATCCAATCTGAAGCTGAGAGCAAGCTATGGTGTTACGGGTAACCAGGAAGGAATCGGCTACTATAACTATCTGCCGGATTATTATTTGAGCACTGTTAATTCTGAATATCAGTTTGGCAACAAGTTTTACAGTATGTACACACCTTCGGCTTTCAATGCAGGTCTTACCTGGGAACAGACGGCTTCCACAGACGTCGGAATAGATTATGGTTTTTTAAACGGGCGCATCACCGGCAGCATTGATTATTATTATAAGAAAACCAAAAACCTGCTGGATAACATTACTATCCCGGTAGGTGTCAATTTTACTAATATCCTGTTGACCAATATTGGTAATATGACAAGCAAAGGATTTGAATTTTCTCTCAATCTTATTCCGGTACAGGCCAAAGATGTCACCTGGAATGTGGAATTCAACATGGCGTATAATAAAAGCACCATCACCAGACTGCGAACGGTGAATAATTCCACGTTTGAAGGAGATCCGACAGGCCGGATTTCAGGAGGTACGGGTAATAATATCCAGATACAATCAGTCGGCTATTCCCCCAATTCCTTTTTTGTATATAAGCAAATCTATGATCCTAAATCGGGGAAGCCTATTGAGGGATTATATGAAGATATAAACCGGGATGGCGTGATTAATTCTAACGACGAATATCGTTATAAATCTCCTTTCCCACCATTTGTATATGGATTCAGCACTTCGGTCAATTATAAGAAATGGACATTCAGCACGGTACTGCGTGCCAATGTGGGCAATTACATGTACAACAATGTGGAGGCCAACTTAGGTGTGGAACGAGGTGTTCTCAATCCGATAGGGATCCTTGATAATGCCACCACCAATATTTATGCCACCGGGTTTTTTAACAATCAGTATTTCTCGGATTATTATATACAAAATGCTTCTTTCCTGAAGATGGATAATATTGGAGTTACGTATGGCCTGCTGACCGGCAATAAATTGAATCTGACCCTGTCAGCTAATTGCCAGAATGTCTTCACCATTACCAAATACCAGGGAATTAATCCTGAGATATACGGAGGTATTGATAATACGCTGTATCCGGTTCCGAGAATTTATACTTTAGGGGTGAATGTGGGTTTCTAATTTTTAATCAACCGAACTTAAAATATTCAGCATATGAAAAATAACTTTTTAACAATAGCAGGAACGACGGCGCTGATCATAGCGGTGCTTGGATTAGGTTCCTGTACTAAAGATCTGAATCGTTTCCCCACCAATTCCATTACGGCCAATCAGGCATTCAGCACTCCGGCGGGTTACAAACAGGCGCTGGCAAAAGTATATGGAGCCTTTGCCCTGACGAGCAGTAATGGTCCCGGCGCTTCTGATCTGGGCGGTATAGATGCCGGTACTTCAGATTTCCTCAGAATGTACTGGAATGCGCAGGAACTTTCGACAGGGGAAGCGGTCTGTGCCTGGAATGACCCGGGGGTCCCCGATTTTCACAATATGAACTGGAACTCCAGCAATGTGATCCTGATGGGGTTATACAGCCGCCTCATGTATGGAGTCACGGTTTGCAATTCATTTATCAGGCAATGTGTTCCATCTGTGGTTGCAGGTCATGGCATCAGTGGTAAAGATGCGGCCAATATTGCTGAATACAGCGCTGAAGCCCGTTTTTTAAGAGCCTATCAATACTGGGCATTGATGGACCTGTTCGGCAATCCCCCTTTTGTGACGGATAAGGATCCGATAGGAACTAATTTCCTTCCCAAACAGATAGGTAAAGACAGCTTGTTTACTTATATTCAATCGGAGTTATTAAGCATACAGACCTTATTGGCTGCACCGCATCAGAATGAATATGGGAGGGTGGACGAAGCGGCAGACTGGGCGCTGCTGGCAAGGTTGTATCTGAATGCACAGGCTTATACCGG
The DNA here is from genome assembly GCA_004322015.1 of Chitinophagaceae bacterium. Taxonomy (GTDB): domain Bacteria; phylum Bacteroidota; class Bacteroidia; order Chitinophagales; family Chitinophagaceae; genus FW021-bin31. The sequence goes on along the minus strand of SCQT01000156.1, from coordinate 12,054 downwards.
CGCAGCGCGCTATACAGATGCGATTACTTATTCTCAGAAAGTGATTAATGCAGGTTATTCGCTGATGCCTGTTTATCAGGATCTTTTCCTGGCAGATAATAATTTGAATAATACGGAAGTGATCTTCCCGATCAATTACGATGGCATTTACACGCAGAATTACGGGGGAACTACTTTCTTAGTAAACAGTTCTGTCGGCTCCGACAGCGCCGCTGCCTTTGGAGTCCCCAGCGGTGGCTGGGCCGGTAACCGCAGTACGACAGGGTTAACTAATCTTTTCCCCAATCCCTATGGTGCGCCGGATCACCGTGCGTTGTTTTATGGGAATGATGCCACGATCAGCAGCATTGCCGATTTTACCCAGGGATTAACTGTAGGGAAATTTAAAAATATAACGGCTACCGGCGCCTTGCCACCCGGAGCGGGCACTTTTTGTTCCGTTGATTTTCCGCTGTTCCGCCTGGCAGAACAATATCTGATCTATGCGGAAGCGGTGCTCCGCGGCGGACAGGGTGGCGATATCAACACAGCCGTGAATTATATTAACCTGCTGCGTGAACGGGCTTATGGCAATAATTCCGGCGATATTACCACGAACGATCTGACACTTCCGTTTATACTGGACGAAAGAGGACGTGAGTTGTATTGGGAATGTTTCCGCCGTACCGATTTAATTCGCTTCGGAGACTTTACCAGCGGCTCTTATCTGTGGCCATGGAAGGGCGGTGTTCCATCAGGTACCGGTGCTCAGTCTTATCGAAATTTATATCCGATACCGGCTGCCGATTTGCAGGCTAATTCTAATCTAAAGCAGAACTCCGGTTATTAATTATTGACAATAAAACTTTTTATATATGACGAATATATTAAAACTACTCAGCGTTTCATCCTTGTTGCTGATCACCCTCTGGGCATGCAAGAAAGATGAAAATAAGGATCTCTTTTTAGGAGGAACACCGCCGGTACTGACCTCACAAACCAATACCGGTGCGGATTCAGTCAGCATGAAATATGCCGACTCTTCGAAAACAGCCATCCTGTTCTCCTGGACCAATCCGAATTATAAATTTACTACCGGCCTCAGTTCACAGAACGTCAACTATCAGTTGCAGATTGATACGGTGGGAAATAATTTCAACGCCGCTAACACCGCGATCCTATCCGTCAGCCAGGATTTGGGATATAATCTTCCGGAATCACAACTGAATGATATCATGTTGAATACCTTAGGTTTGGCGGTCAAGGTAACTCATCAGATGGAAGCAAGAGTGGTTTCAGGATTAGGAGCTAACAATGCAGTGCCGGTTAATTCCAATGTCTTTACCTTCAATGCTACACCGTATGCCATTCCACCGAAAGTAGCCCTCCCCGTATCAGGAGATTTATATCTTGTTGGCAGTGCCACAGCCGGGGGCTGGAATAACCCTGTACCCGTGCCTTCCCAGCAATTTACACAGGTTGGCCCTACTTCCTATGAGATAACTATTAATCTCATTGGCGGACAGCAATATTTATTCCTTGGCGAGAATGGAAACTGGAATGATAAATATGCATGTAATAATACATCTACCCAAAGTCCTAACGGGGGAGTTTTTTCGCTTAACTCGAGCGGCGCTAATTTCCCCGGCCCTGCCAATAGCGGCACATACAAGATTTTTGTTGATTTCCAACGCGGAATTTATACAGTAACAGCGCAGTAAAACAATAAATTACAAAATACGATTTTCAAATAACAATTTGAAATTTTCAAAGTGACTATTTAAAACGTTTTATATGAAAAGATTTATCAAAATAATTATACCGGTCATAGTTACGGCAGTGATTTTCTTCAGTTGCCAAAAAGAGCCGCCCTTGCCCTTTTATTCCAACGGAATGGCGCCGGTTTTTAGTAGCTCTGCTACCACGATTGCTCCCGGGCCGGCGGATTCCAACAGTGTAGCTGTGGTATTTTCATGGACCAATCCGCATTATGCGACGGATTCCAATACGGTGAAATACATGATCCAGATTGATTCATCCGGAGGAAAATTTGATCGCCCCGATACGATAACGATCATGGGACGAAGAAATGATACTATTATAGCCAAAGATCTGAACGCGCTTTTAGTAAGCTGGGGATACTCTTTCGGCGTAAGCTATAATGTACCGGTAAGATTGGTTTCTTCCTATGCCAATAATAATGAACAATATATTTCAAATGTCATTACTTTAAAAGTTACGCCTTATGTAGTTCCTCCTAAGGTAGCTCCCCCCGCTTCCGGTGAATTATTTTTAGTAGGAGATGCAACTGTGGGCGGATGGAACAATCCGGTTCCTGTACCCACGCAGCAATTTGAACAAATAGATTCGGTTACTTACGGCGGTGTGTTCGAGTTGAGTAAAGGGAAACAATATCTGATGCTTCCCGTGAATGGGGATTGGTCACAGAAATATGCGGTGAGCGATAATTCCGTTTCGGGATTGTCTGCCGGCGGAAGCTTCAGTTATTACAAGAGCGGGGGACAGAATTTCCCTGCACCTGATTCAACAGGCTTATATAAGATCATGGTGGATTTCCAACATGGTACTTTTACCGTAACCCCGTATAAGCAGGTGTTGCCTGACAGCTTATTTATTACCGGAGATGCCTTTTCTGATGCCTGGGCCAATCCTGTTCCGGCAACTCAAATGCTGACCAGAATTAACTCCTGTCAATTTGAACTCACAACACCTTTGCTCGGCGGGAAGCAGTATTTGTTGTTGCCGGTCAATGGAAGCTGGAGTAATAAATTTTCAGTACAGGATAATTCGGTTGCAGGATTATCAGCAGGAGGTGCCTTTGGATATAATTTGCCAGCAAATTTCCCTGGACCCGCCGCCGGCGGCACCTATAAAATATTAGTTAATTTCTTAAACTATACATTTAGTGTAATGGCACAGTAGAAGAAATTTCATGAATAATTATTTAATTATTCTTTGTCACTTCGCTGATTTTTCCGGCCAACCTGCGGTAGGCAGGCGCTTCTTTGACCCGTTTTCAATTGGAGAATAATTTTCCGGTATTAACGGTATTAGTTGGCAAAAGAAGATATGGTAAAATAAAGAAGTATGGTGAATGTTTGTCTATTTTTCCTTAGCATGATCCCTTTTAGTGTAACACCGGTCACTTACACCGTCACCGTGCCGGCGGGTACTTACGAATGTTTTATCGCAGGGGAAATGAACGGATGGATACCGCATGAAATGAATCGAGTGAATGCTACTACCTATTCGCTGACTGTTAAAGAGACTAGTATATCTCAGCCGTATAAGTATTTAAGCGGTCCGACATGGGATTATGTAGAGAAAAACGCTGAAGGTAAAGATATTCCTAACAGAATCTATCATACACGTGATGTAGTGACACGGTGGGCAAAAGTATGGAATCCTTCAGAAAATATACCTCCGGCGGTCCCTTCAGGGACAGTAAAGCGATTCTTCTTTCAATCGAAATATGTAGATGCGAGGAATATAGACGTATGGCTGCCGGATGGATATTCCAGGAATAAGAAATATGCCGTGCTTTATATGCAGGACGGACAGAATATTTTCGGATCAAGAGAAACGTGGAATCATCAATCATGGCAAATAGCTAAAACCTTGTCCTGTTTGATAAAAGCAGACAGCGTCGGGAATACAATTGTGGTCGGTATCTGGAATAACGGCAATCAAAGAGTAGCGGAATATTATCCGCAAAAAGCATTTACTGATATTGCGGAGCCGTATAAAGATTCACTGCTTGCCTGGATGCCCGGCGGGCCGGATGGGGATCATTATTTAGCATTCATGGTGAAAGAACTAAAGCCTTTTATTGACAGCGCTTTTTCTGTTTATAAAGACAGGAAGCATACTTTTTTGATGGGATCGAGCTATGGCGGATTAATTTCTTTGTACGCGATATGTGAATATCCGAAAGTTTTCGGGGGAGCGGCTTGTATGTCCACCCACTGGATCGGACTGCTCGATCCGAATAATGCCATACCGGATGCGATTGAGCAATACCTGAGAACTCATTTGCCTTCTCCGGGAGATCATAAAATTTATTTCGATTACGGCAGCAAAACATTAGACCGGTTTTACGGGCCTTATCAGGAGCAGGTGAATGCTATGATGAAAGAAAAAGGATATACAGCTAAAGACTGGATTACCACACATTTCCCCGGGGAAGATCATTCGGAAAAATCCTGGGCAAAGAGAGTGTATGTTCCGTTAATATTTTTGTTGGCAAAGCGTAACAATATCAAGTAGGGTTAAATAATCTGAGAAAGAGCGACGGAGCGGTGGAACGATGGGTGATGGAGTGATGGGGTGATGGGGCGATGGGGTGAAAAGATTATTAATCGAGATTCTTAAAAAAAATTACGGATGAAAAAATTGTTGATATATTTCTTTTTTATACTACCGGTTTTCACCTTTACTACCGGTTGTAAAAAGCCTGTGATCCATCTGCCCGTACCACCGGCAGATACCTTGGCAAAAAAAGGGGTGCCTTCAGGAGCTGCTGATGGCGTTACTTTTATCAATAATGGTACTTCGGCCATTTTTAATTTATATGCTCCCGGGAAGAAATCTGTTTATCTTATAGGAGATTTTAATAACTGGCAGGCAGAGCCGCGATACAGGATGACCAATACTCCCGATGGCACCCGTTGGTGGATTGAAGTGGACAGCCTGAATCCCAATACGCAGTATGGGTATCAATATTTGATTGACAGTGCTATTAAAATAGCCGATCCCTATTCTCATGAAATCCTGGATCCTGATTACGATCAATATATCCCTGCCGGCGTTTATCCCAATCTGAAGCCATACCCTGTGGGTAAAACAACCGGCTATGTGAGCGTGATCCAGGGGAACCTGCCCTCTTACACCTGGCAGGTCACTAATTTTCAACGCCCCTCACCCAAGAACTTAGTCATCTATGAATTGCTGGTACGAGATTTTGTAAGCACACACAACTATCAAACGCTCACGGATACACTCAGCTATTTAGAGAGACTCGGAGTGAATGCCATTGAGCTGATGCCTGTGAATGAATTTGAGGGCAATGATTCCTGGGGATATAATCCTGATTTCATGATGGCTTTGGATAAATATTATGGAACTCCGGACGCATACAAGGCTTTTATTGATGCCTGTCATGCGCACGGCATGGCTGTCATTCAGGATATTGTGCTGGAAGACCAGTTCGGATCTTCGCCAATGGTACAGATGTATTGGAATTCATTGACCAATACCCCTGCGCAAAACAGCCCCTGGTTCGATTCGCTTACTTTGCACCCTTATGGTGTGGGTTATCAAATGAATTATGGGACTGCGGCTGACAGGGATACGGCTACCGTGTATTATGCAGAGAATGTAATGAAATATTGGATACAGGAATATCACATTGACGGTTTCCGTTTCGATCAGGCGCAGGGATTTACACAAACGAATTCTGTTGCAAACGGAAGTTTATGGTCAGCTTACGATGCCGATCGGGTAAATCTTTGGCAAGCGTTCAATACCTATTTGAAATCGCTCAGCCCCAATTTTTACGTGATACTGGAAGATTTTGCATCCAATCAGGAAACGGCAGCATTAGCCAACCAGGGAATGATGATATGGACCAATTTGAATTATAATGCCAACCAGGGTACCATGGGGTATAGCCAGGGATGGGATCTCTCGGGACTATTTTATAATCAATATGGATCCAGCAATCCTTACGGACTGGTTGCATATTTTGAAAGTCATGATGAAGAGCGGCTGCAATATAAGAATGAGCAGTATGGCAACAGTTCAGGGGGTTATAATGTAAAGGATCCTGCTACAGGGCTGGCCCGGGATGGGGAAGCGGCTGCCTTTTTATTTTCATCGCCGGGCCCTAAGATGCTTTGGCAGTTTGGAGAAAGGGGGTATGACATCAGCATTAACTATAATGGCCGTTTAGGCGACAAGCCTCCTTTATGGAATTATATGAATGATACGAACCGTCTGAAATTATATAACACTTATGCTGCTATGATTAAAATGAAGATCAATAATCCGGTCTTTGCCACCACTCATTACCAATATAACCTTGGAGGGGCAGTGAAAACTATACAGTTGACAGGGACAGACGGAACCGATGTGGAAGTGATAGGCAACTTTGATGTGGTTCCGCATACGGCGGCTCTTTCTTTTCCCGCGGCTGGTATCTGGCACGATAACCTGGAAGGGAACAGCATGAATGTTTCCACTATTCCTGATAGTATTACCTTAGCTCCCGGAGAATATCATGTGTACAGTAACGTACCTTTGAAACAATAAATCTATTAAACCATCCTGTTATGGAAAAAATAAATCACAAAATAACCAGGCAGCCGGAACTACACCACGACAGGCATGAAGTGCTCCTGAAAAACATCAACACGCATGCCATCGAAATAGATCATCACATGAAAGTAACGCTTTCTGTGGATTGCGTGATATTCGGGTTTGATGAACATGAACTAAAAATATTGCTGATACGCAGCGACCTGGATGAATATAAAAATAAATGGACCCTGCTGGGGGATCTGGTAGACCTTAATGAAGATCCCGATGAAGCTGCCTATCGCATATTAAATATGCGGACGGGATTAAAAGATGTATATCTGGAGCAGGTGCATACTTTCGGCAGGCCCCATCGTCACCCGGCCGGCAGAGTGGTAAGCATAGCCTATTATTCTCTTGTCAATATTGAAAAATGCAAGATCACCACTCAGGCACATGAGCTGCACTGGCATCCGGTTAAAGATATCAGGCAAATGGCTTTTGACCACAGGCAAATTTTCGATACCTGCTTTCGACGATTACAACAAGCGGTTTTGGAGCGTCATGTAGGATTTAATCTGTTGCCGGCAAAATTTTCCCTGCGAAGGCTGCAGAACGTATATGAAGCGATCCTTGGCAAAGAACTGGACAGAAGGAATTTCCGGAAAAAAATACTTGCCATGGATATCCTGGAAGACCTGGACGAACTGGAGGCTGATGTACAACACCGGCCGGGAAAATTATACAGGTTCAAAAAAATAAATTAAGATGTTTTTATCCTTAATAAGATCCTGTTTGTATTTTTCTAAAAAGGTCTGTCAAAAATAAACAGATTACAATAAATCAATAAGAAGTTAAAAATAAATGAAATGTTAAAAATAATTTTGACTTTCAGAGAAAAGGTTTCTACATTGTTCTCGAATATGTATTAAGTACACATTAGTTACAATCAAATCAATTATTCTTTTACATTCTAAAACCTCTCTCCATATGGGAAAAAAACATCTACACTGCGGAGGTTTGCTCGCATGCTTACTTCTGTCATTTTCTTTCGTGCAGTTATCTGCTCAGCAGAGAACAATCCATGGTAAAGTAACGGATTCCAAAGATGGAACTGCCCTTGCGGGTGTGACCATCCGCGTAAAAGAGGATCCGAGTGTAGGCACAGCCACCAGCGCTGACGGGACGTTCTCGTTATCTGTGCCCGATAACGCTAAAACTTTAATAGTATCTTATGTAGGGTACACCACCAGGCAAGTTCCGGTGTCAGGTTCTTTAGCGGAGATTCAATTGTCCAGTGGGAAAAGCCTTGAAGAAGTAGTGGTGATTGGCTATGGCACTCAAAAAGCAAAGGATGTGAGCGGAGCCGTAGCGAGTATTTCCACTCAGAATTTTAATAAAGGGATTGTTACCAACCCGATTCAGCAAATTCAGGGTAAAGTGTCGGGGTTAGTGATTACACAGCCCGGCGGCGACCCAAACCAGAGCGCCATTATCCGTCTGCGTGGTCAAACCTCCCTCACAGGCGGTCAAACGCCGTTGATTGTAGTGGATGGTGTTCCCTTGGATGACCCAAGCCAGATTGCCGATATTCCGCCTGATGATATCGCTTCTTACGACGTGCTAAAAGATGCTTCAGCCACTGCCATCTATGGGTCGCGCGGCGCTAACGGCGTGATCATCATTAATACGAAAAAAGGACAGGCAGGTAAAACACAAGTGAGTTATACAGGATATGTGGCCATGGATGTGCTTGCTAAAGAATATGACCTGCTTAATACGTCGGAGTGGAAGGCAGCAAATACCAAGTTAGGCATTGATCCTTCCGCCATACAGGGATATGAAAAAGGCGGGAATACAAACTGGCTCAAAGCGATCACCCGCAAGGCATATACACAAAGCCATAACCTCGCTTTTTCAGGGGGTACTAATAATTTCAATTATCGGGCATCCTTAAGTTATATCAATCAACAGGGCATTGTGATCAATTCAGGGAAAGAAGAGTTAGGATTAAGGTTTAATGCAGAGCAAAAAGCCCTGAATGATAAGTTGGACATACAGGCAGGTTTGTTCAGCACACAGACCAACAGAAAATATACGGATTACGGCAACTTCACCTACGTGTTCAGTACGCCACCTACCTATCCTGTATATAATTCCGATGGAAGTTATTTCGCCTATAATGATTTCGAACAGGCTAATCCGGTGGAACACCTGATGGAAGAATTGAATACCGGAAAAGAATATTTTACCCAGTTATACGGTACGATCAATTACGAACTTGTGACGGGGTTGAAGATAGGTGTGACGGGATCCACTACCCATTTTAATAAACAAACGGACTGGTTCCTTCCCACTTTTCCGGTTGAAAACAATATAAACAGCGCCACCAAGTATAGTGAAAACCATAATGTGAAACGCGGTGATTTTCACATCAACTGGATGCATGAATGGGGTAAACACAATCTCACTCTTACCGGTGTGTACGAATATAATGACTTTATATACAATTGGTACAATGCCAACGGACAACAATATATTGTAGAGCAGAATCAGGATAATGCTCTACAAAACGGCAACTCTGCTTACAATAGCATATCCTCTTACCAGGATGAATATAAACTCATTTCCTTTTTAGGAAGAGCGACTTATAATTATAACAGCAAATACTATGTAGAAGCAAGTTTTCGCCGGGATGGTTCTTCTAAATTCGGCGCCAATAACCGTTGGGGTAATTTTCCGTCTGTGTCAGTGGCCTGGAGGCTCAGCCAGGAGAGTTTCCTTCAGAATGTCAGTTGGCTGAACGATTTGAAATTGCGTGCAGGCTGGGGAATAACGGGTAACCAGGATGCGATCTCTCCTTATAATACCCAACTGATTTTGGGGAGTGTAGGTAAATATTACAATGCTGCTAATACGGTATTCCCTTATCCGCAGGCTTACGCGCCCACCCAGAACGCTAATCCGGACCTTAAATGGGAAGAAAGGGTGGGAAGAAACATCGGACTGGATTTCACCTTATTTAACAGCCGGCTGAATGGAGATATCAATGTGTTTAATGATAAAACGAAAAACCTGCTTTACGACTACACCGTGCCGGTTCCTCCTTTCTATGTCAACACCATATTAGCGAACGTGGGAACACTCACCAATAAAGGAGTTGAAATATCTTTAAACGGACAGGCTATTAAAAACAGCGATTTTTCCTGGAATCTGGCAGGTCAGATCACATTTATAAGGACGAAGGTCACAAGCCTGGCGGGGACTTATGCAGGATTTCAGTTGTCAACAAACAACATTCCGGGCGGGGTGGCAGAAGGACGCGGCTTAAGCAGCAACCCCATTACTTATCTGAAGGTCGGATATTCTCCTTATGTTTTCTATCTACCTCACTATGTAGGAGTTAATGCACAGGGGCAACAGTTGTTCTCAGATGGCAAGGGGGGATCCGTTACACAGGATAAACTGGATAATTCAGCCACGGCAAATATGTTCCATTATATTGACCCTGCTCCCAAATTTAATTATGGGCTCAGCAATACTTTTAGTTATAAGAACTGGAGCCTTAACTTTTTCCTGAGAGGGGTTTTTGGTCAAAAAATATTTAACAATACTTTACTGGATGTTCAAAACGTAACCCGTCTTCCTGGTAATAATGTGACTAAGGAGGCCCTGACGAACGGTATCAAGGATGCGGCAGTAGCTTCTGACCTGTGGCTGGAGAAGGCTTCTTATTTAAGGTTAGATAATGCGACCCTTGCCTATAATTTTGGAAAAATTAAAGGTGTTCAATCACTCCAGGTTTATATTTCCGGTAATAACCTTTTTGTAATTACTCCCTACAAAGGACTGGATCCGGAAATCAGAGTAGCTGACAGTAACCAATCCTATATAGATGCCACTTATGGAAGTGACGGGTATTATCCGAGAACCCGTTCCGTCTCCTTTGGAGTTCATATTACCTTCCAATAAAGTATTGAATTAAATAAATCTATTTTGTAAAAAACAAAATATTTAACAATGAAACCGAAGAAAATATATAAATATTCCGTAGTTATCCTGATTCTGATGGTTGGGGCCCTTTCCTGTACTAACCTGAATCAGCACGTGTACAGCGTGGTGCCTAATTCAGATTTCTGGCAGACTCCTGCCCAGGTGGCAGCCGGTATTGCACCTGCTTATGCTGCGCTTACTTCCATTCCAGATGGCAATGTCTTTGATCTGAATGAGATCACTTCAGATGAAATGATCGTACCCACCAGAGGAGCCGACTGGTATGATAATAACCAGTGGCAACAGCTTTGGTTACATACGTGGCCGGATAACCATAATATAGTGAATGGCGCCTGGGGAGATATATACAATGGTATCGGAAAGGCGAACTTCACTTTAAGCGTCGTAAACGGTTTGGCTAACAAGCCTTCTAATTTGGATGAGATCAATGCTGAACTGAAGATATTGCGTGCCTATTATTATTATCTCGCCATGGATTTGTATGGTAATGTTCCTTTAGTAACAGATTTCCATACTAACCCCGATTCTGTTACCAATAGTACCCGCCAGGCTGTTTACAGCTTTATAGAATCGGAAATAAAATCCAATATTGATCTGTTACCTTCGAATGTGGATGCCAGCACCTATGGCAGAGCTACCAAATGGATGGCATTTGCCCTGTTGGCAAAGTTGTATCTGAATGCAGGAGTTTATACCGGTACCCCTAACTGGCAGGGATGTATTAATGCCTGTGATTCTATTATAGCATCAGGAAAATACAGTTTGATGCCGGATTATTTTGATAATTTCTCCACTGACAATCAGAATTCCACTGAGAATATCTTTGTGGTTCCATTTGATAAAGTAAACATTGGCGGAGATAATAGAGAGATGGAGACCTTACATTATCAAAATAATGTAAACTTTGGCCTCAGCGGCAGTCCCTGGAACGGATTTTCCAGCACTGCAGAATTTTACAGCCAGTTTGATACAAGTTCCATTTACACTCAAAAGGGTTCAGAAGTGTTCCGTACCTTTCTGGATCAAAGGACCGGGCAATATCTTGTCGGTCAGCAATATGCCATTCCTTATGCGTATCCGCCCAGCTCTAATGTAGTGGTGAATGCTGATCCTTCTTTAAGATTAACTGATCTCCAAACCGGAAAATTACTGGCTTTTACTCCGGTCGTGAATCAGCTTTCCAATCCTGCGGATACTTTCCGTCTGGCAGGGGTGCGCAATATCAAATATTTTCCCGAAGCAGGAACTTCAGGCAACCAAAGCAATGACATGGTATTATTCCGGTATGCAGACATTTTGCTGATGAAGGCTGAATGCGAATTGCGTTTGGGAACCGACGTGGCCGATGCACTTGATCTGGTCAATCAAATACGCCAAAGAGCTTACGGCGACGCTTCCCATGACTGGAAATTATCTGATCTGACTTTGGATAATCTTCTGGCAGAAAGAGCGCGTGAAATGACCTGGGAAGGGTGGCGCCGTCAGGACTTAATCCGTTTCGGACATTTTGGCGATCCGCGTGTTCCGGCGAAAGGACAGGATCCTGCAGACGGACATCTGAATATATTCCCCATCCCTGCACAGCAAATTACAGCTAATCCCAACCTGAAACAAAATCCCGGGTATTGAGTGTCACGAACAACAAATAGTTCTTTAAGATAATGAAAGTTGATGCTGTGTAAATGATGAGAGGAGGTCTCTCGGAATCAGTCAACAGGCACTGGTTTCAAACCGCCATTATGCTGC
>SCQT01000155.1 GCA_004322015.1 Chitinophagaceae bacterium | reverse complement strand
AGAGTGCTGATGAAAAATATTTCTGCTGCCGATACAAACATTATAATTAATAATCCGGCGTATCTCGATGAAGTGGCAGGATGGGAAGGGCATCCTAAAGATGCCAACGTGATCAGAATTGGTACAGAATTGATACATTATATGGGCGTAACGAAAACATTGCCCTATACTTTGCAGCATGTAAAAAGGGGCTACTGGCATACCACTGCTTCCACCCATAAAGCGGGAAGCGGGGTGTATAAGCTGCAGACCAATTGCTATCATGGACTGGCCCCCGATATTTTTTTACAGGATAAGTATGCCGGTTATTATGCCCGGCTATTTCAAAGGCAGGGGATGCATTATATAGACTTTGATGGGGAAGAAAGTTTGTTTTACCAGGGATACGGAGAGTATTCGGTAAAGCGTTTTTTCCGGAGGTTATTTGAGACTGCGGAGAAGGAAGGTATTCATTATTTAATAATTACAGGCTCTACGCTTTCGGGCGGTAGCTGGTATTATCAGAATATCTGGAATGTGGGGGGGGGTGACCACATGTATAACAATAAAACAAGAACCTGGGGTATTGAAGGGAAAGATATCAGGAATGTAACATTTGGGAATTATTTCCCTGCGACATTCGGAGGCAATTTCGCTTTCACTCCTTCCTCCACAGTGCAGGAATACGAAAATATTGAAGCAATATCTGTCGGACTGGGAGTTACCTATGCTTTGGAACTATCTGAGAAGTCGGTAGAGTCCTGTCCGGAGAAATATGAAATATTCAACACGATAAAGACTTGGGAGAACGCGCGGGCAGCTAACGCCTTCCCGTCCTGGATAAAGAAAGAATTACAAGATACCTCAAAATACTTTCACCTTCAGGCTGTGAATGTAAATAACTGGAATTTATATCTTGTAAATGAAGACGGTGCTGATAAACGGCTGTTTGCCAGATTAAAAAGGAGCAGATGAACTATTTATTTTGTGTCATACTTACTATTTTGGGGACCGGTGCTTTTGCACAACACAACCATAGAAAAGAAAAGGTTTCGGAGAAAATACACAAGGATGCCTATGCAGTAGTTGAATATGCCAGCCTTGCAGCAGGGAATAGGGTTCGGGCTATCAGACGGCTTAGGTTCACCTCCCGAAAAAATAGTCCCTCCCCACAGGTGGTAATTGAAGTGCAGGATACAAGACCCGGGCAGGTGATGGATGGGATCGGCGGAGCATTTAACGAACAAGGCTGGGTTGCCCTATCCGCATTACCCGCAGGTAAACGGCGGAAGGTGCTGCAGAATTTGTTTGATACAAAGAAAGGAGCCAACTTGTGTTTTAACCGTATTCCCGTGGGTGCCAGCGATTTTGCGTTGAACGCTTATTCACTCGATGATGTTAAAGATGATTGGACGTTGAAGCATTTTTCCGTGAAACGGAATGAGCACTGCTTAATTCCCTACATTAAAGCGGCGCAATCAATGAATCCTTAAATGAAATTTCACGCTTCGGCCTGGTCTCCCCCCGGATGGATGAAAACCAATGGAAGCCAAACCGGCGGAGGTGAACTTTTAGGAGATAATCGGACTTTGGAGTCGTACGCCGGTTATTTCGTTAAATTTTTGCAGGCATATCAACGGCATGGTATCATTATTCAACGTTTATGTCCTCAGAACGAACCACTGGTGGCGGGCAGCTACCCCGGCTGCAAAATACCTGCCCCGTTATATGCAAAAGCTTTGGAAGCATGGGTAATTCCTGCAGTAAAAAAATCCGGATTGAAAACTGAAGTTTGGGCAGGAACGTTTAACTTCTGGCGACAAGATACCCGGAAATATTTCGACTATATACTAAATGATACGGGATTAACAAAAGAAGCAGGAGGTTTTTCATTTCAGTACTCCAACATGGATTGGATAAGAAAATTCGTATCTAAGTATCCCCATGTAAAGCTTCAACACTCCGAATCGGAATGCTATTACGGAGCTAATTCAGTAGAACAAGCCTTTCGTGATTTTCAGGATTTTGTGGCATACGTAAGGGCCGGTTGCAGTCTGTTCACCTTCTGGAACATGGTATTGCCGGAGCCTCATACCAGTACATGGGGTTGGAAGCAGAACAGCCTGGTCGTAATAGACACGGCAAAACGAACGGTAACGTATGAGCCAGGTTTCGCATTGGCCTATTTCCTCGGAAGGCATCTTCTACCCGGCTCACGATATCTTCCCGCTATGATTACCGAAGGACAATCATCTGTCGGCGCCCTCGGATTTGCACCAAAAGGTTGTGTGGAATTTATGCATACCTTTCTGAATAATAGAAATCAGGTAGTGGCTTTCAGGGAACCCAATGGAAATCTGGTGGTATATCTCTTGAACCAGGGGGAAAAGATGGATGCAGAAATAAAATGCAGCAGGGGAACAGTGGCAGTGGTGCTCCCGGCAAAAGCGTTGGTATCCATAGTAATAAAAGGATAATCAAAAAAGAAATGACTATCCGTAATCGTACAAGTAAGCCCTATGAGAGTTTTCGAATGGTGAAAAGAAAACCTGATCTATTTCTTAAAAGAAGTAATCATTGAAAACGAATCAAAGAAGCGTTGGCCTGAAAAATCAGCGGGCCGTGCGGTGGTTTTTGTGGGTGGAAGCTTTGATTTTTCTTGATCTTTTGGTTACTTTTCCATCAAAGGAAAAGTAACACAATATCAATTTATACGAAAATCAGATCCTATTTGCTCTCTTGTATTAAAGCGGATAATCATTAAAAAAGATTTATATGTTGAAGAACGTCTTTTTATTAATTCCAACGGTCCTTTTATTTTATTCCATCAACCTCAAGGCACAATCATCTAAACCGCAAAGAATATGGACTGCGGACAATGGCGACGGTACTTATAAAAACCCTTTGCTTTGGGGTGATTGGCCCGACCCTGATGTAATCCGTGTTGGTGATAATTTTTATTTTGTTTCTACCAGCATGCACTTTGTGCCCGGATGTCCTATTCTAACATCGAAAGATCTGGTGAACTGGAAAATGGCCGGATATGCTATAGAAAGGTACAATGAAGATCCCCGTTATGATATGAAGGGAGGCACTATGTACCTGAACGGTTCGTGGGCCGCCACCATCCGGTATCACAAGGATCTTTTCTATGTTGGTTTTTGTACTCCCTACGGATGGGGAACCAAGCAGGGGCATTTTTCAATATGTATTGCAAAAGATATAAAAGGACCCTGGACGAGGACTATTTTTCCTCAATACTTGTATGATCCGGGTTTATTTTTTGACGATGATGGTAAAGTGTATGTGGTGCATGGCCAGGGGACGCTTTATATCACGGAGCTGGCATCGGACGCCCGTTCTGTGATAGGCAAACCTGTTAAAATATGGGATAAGGGATTTAAGAGCAATGGAACACTGGGAGGACCTTTTGGTATGGAAGGATCACACATGTATAAGATCAACGGAAAATATTATATCACCTGCGCAGCGGGAGGAACCAAAGGATGGCAGGTGTGTTTGCGTTCTGACCATATCTACGGTCCTTATGCATATAAAATCATTGTAAATGACTCCGGTTCTTATCGGGGCAGCGGACTTCATCAGGGTGGAATGGTGGAGCTAAAGAACGGAAGCTGGCGGTTTATCATTATGCAGGACAGGGGGCCGATAGGAAGGGTTCCGCATCTGGAACCCGTGGTTTGGAAAGACGGCTGGCCCATGCTGGGTAAAAACGGAGACAGAAAGGGGGTGATGGTATATAAAAAGCCGGATGTCGGCAAATCCTGGCCCGTTGAAGTTCCCGCTACATCAGACGAATTTAATACCCCTTCCCTCGGGTTACAATGGCAATGGAATCATAATCCCGATAATAAGAAATGGTCGTTAACTGAAAGAAAGGGATATTTACGCCTCCATGCTTCTTTCGCAAAAGAGCTGACCACCGCACGCAATATACTGACTCAGCGGGTACAGGGACCTGCTTCCGAAGGAATGGTGGAAATAGATCTGTCGGGTTTGAAACCGGGAGATATTGCAGGTTTCGGAATCTTTCAGTCACCTTACGCCTATATTGCCGTACGGAAAGATGATCATACGCAAACCTTGCTCATGGTCAATAATGGAAAAACGATTGACAGCATCAGCCATTTTACATCCCATAGAATCTTGATAAAGGCAGATATAACAGATAAGGACTATAAGGCGAAACTTTCTTACAGCGTCAATGGAAAAGAATTTATTCCGTTTGGAGAGGAGTTCACCATGGGTTTAGGATACCCCTGGACGGGAAACAGATTCGCCCTGTTTAATTTCAGCACTACT
>SCQT01000154.1 GCA_004322015.1 Chitinophagaceae bacterium | reverse complement strand
TTATTGGTTTCAATACCTGCTCCGTTTAATGGGTCATTGGGGTTGTTCGGATTATTATATTTATAATAAGAAACTCCTCCGTGCGCCGCATCCATGTGATTCAAACTTTCTTCGGTAAGACCGCGGCTTGTCATCCAGAACAATCCCGTAGGCATCACACTACCGCCAATCCTGAAGTCGGTGTAGAGCTCAAGTGCGAAGTTTTTGTATTTGAATGTATTGTAAAAGCCGCCAACCGCTTTCACTTGCGCATTGCCGTACCTTACTAATTTGGAACCATCCAGTTGGTAGTTGAACTCGCCGTTCCCAAGGTTCGCAATCACTTTATTGCCATGCCCATCGGTTAAAATAGGATGCGCATAGAAATCGCCTATTGGCCTCCCCACCACAGATTTTAAAACCGCGGCGTTGCCATCATAATCCGCATGAATGAACTCTGTCAAACCGTTTGTCAATTTTACAAGCTTATTATTATTAAAGCTCCAGTTTACACCGCTTTCCCATGTGAAATCTCCGACCTTTACCGGTATTCCGTTAAGGGCAACCTCTAATCCTTTATTGCTCAAAGTCCCAACATTTGCAAGGATGTTATTAGCGCCTGTAGATTGAGCGATCTGTAAAGGAACCACCATATCTACAATCTTAGCATTATAATAGGACACATCAAGGAACAACCGTTCTTGCAGGAAGTGAGTTTCCAATCCGAATTCCATTTCGTGCTTTTTCTCAGGTCTTATATTATCATTACCGTAAGTTCCGGTAGAAGTGGTAGTCGCGAGTGTAGAAGAGCCGCTTCCCTGGTTTCCAAGGTTGTTGAGATTATAGGCTACGTTTGCCTGATAAGCTGAGGGATAGTTTCCTACAATTCCATAAGAAGCTCTGAATTTTGCGTAATTGATCGCTACCGGCAAATGGAAGGCATCGGAAAGCACAAATGCTCCATTTACTGAAGGATACACAAAAGTATTATTGTTAGGGTTCATCGTAGAAGTCCTGTCTCTTCTCACCGTTCCTTCAATATACAAATAGCTCTTGTAGCTCAAATTAACTGTTCCAATCAATGCGTCTTTTGTCAGAAATGTTCTGTCGGATCCACTATTATATGGCGTCAGCGCTGAGGAGGTAAGATCAAATCTGTTTGCGGTAGTCAGGCCGCCATTTGTGCTTACATTAGTGGAATAGCTACTTTCTTTGTCTGCGGTATAGCCTGCCATAGCCGTCAGTTTAAAATTGTCTGTTATTTCTTTAGTATAGGTCAGTAACAGGTCTCCATAAAAAATTGAATAGTTGTTCGTACCTATTCCATAGCCTCCCGAAGGGCCGAAAATAGTTGGTCTGCTGGAATAACTTTTTGACTCTGTCTGATCGGCTGTCCAGTCGGTTGAGATCCTTCCTCTTAGTTGCAGGCCGTTTGTAATATCAAGAAATCCCGTGGCGCTTGCAATCAACCTGTTGTTTGATTCAAAGGTCTGGTCTTTCAGAACGTTCCACATAAAGTCGAGGATATCTGTTCTGTAGTTGGGTATTTTCAGGTTTTCATCCGGTGTTAAACTCTGGTTGCTGCCGGTAACATATTTATAACCCAGACTGGTTTCAAATTTACTCCTGTACCAGTTACCGTCATCGAAGGTTGGCATCATACCGGTAAAATTATTGATCAGCCTGTCATCGAGAAATGGCCTGTTCTTGACCTTTGAATAAATATCATTGATAATAAAGTTTACTCTGAATCTTTTGCCAAAGTCATAGTTGGTGTTCAGGTTGAAATCGTACTTATCGTTGAGAGAATTCAAGCTTACGCCCTCATAATGCTGATGGGTAAACGAGAACCGGGTTGATCCATTATCTCCGCCGGAGGTGAAGGCAAGGTTTTCAACACTGTTTTGTGCTGTTTGAAACAGATGTTGCCATCCATTTTTAATAGGCGAATAAGGCCGAACTGTTCCTGCCCAGGTTGCAATTGGCTGCCCGTCGAATTTAGGACCGAAGTTCAGAGAACCTTGCACCAGGGCGCGGTAGCTTTGGCCGTTAATCGTATATTTGTTAGCGTTAAATCCATTGGCATCTTCACCATACACATCATATTGCACCGGCGAACCTGCGCCGCGTACTTCCTGGAAACGCGGAAGATAAGCCACCCTGTCCTGGAAATAAGAGGCGTTGAAATCCACTGAGAATCCCTTTTTCCCTTTACCGGATTTCGTAGTAATGAGGATAACCCCGTTTGTTGCTTCCGATCCATACAATGCGGCAGCGGAGGCGCCTTTCAATACTGTAATACTTTCGATGTCTTCAGGATTAAGGTCAATTAAGCCATTTCCCCTAAGCCTTTGATCGCCCCAATAATTTCCATTGTTAAAATTTCCATCATGAATAGGAACACCGTCCATCACGATCAACGGCTGTGTTCTTCCAAAAAGGGAATTGATGCCGCGAAGTTGAATAGCTACTCCTCCCAAAGAACCACCCGGAGAAGATGCAACTCTCATACCGGGCACCTTACCATACAGTGCAGCAGCAAAATTGGTAGGATTTGTTTTTACCAGTTCATCTGCCTTCACGGTAGTGGTGGCATATCCCAGCGATCGCTGTTGTTTTTGAATACCAAATGCCGTCACAACTGTTTCATTCAGCGTATTGGCATTAACATGCAGGGTTATATGCAACTCTTTTCCGCCGGCAGTAACCGGCACTGTTTGTTTGATATAACCAATGCTGGTAACGATCAATTCCTGGCCGGGGCTTGCCGTCAAAGAAAAACGGCCATCTGCATCGGCCGTGGTGCCTGTAGTCGTACCTGCCACTTGAATAGTGGCAGCAGAGACGGCATTCCCTTTCTCGTCGGTAATCCGTCCACTGACCTTTTGCTGCTGCGCCCAAGCTGCAGAAAAGATTGCAAGCATCAGCATGCTTGTCAAAAGTAATGCTCTTTTCATAACGTTATTTTTTAGTGATGAATGATGATTGATTAACGGTGTTTACAGTTTAAAATATTTTATAATTGTGTTGATATAAACTCGTAACCCACTTAACTGCAGCCGGACTGTCATTTTCGCCCTCAAGCCACCTCTTCTTCTGTATGTGTTGTCTTGGTTATTTGTTTATATACCTTGGCATGTTCCATCACCAGGGCCAATGCTCCTGTCAGGCCCGCCTGTTCACCTTTTTCTGAAAAAATAATTTCCGTATTGCTTACAAGACTGGGGATGCAATACTGATTCAATGCCTGTTGGATGGGGGCTTTCAATATTCTCCTCGCTTTAGCTCCTCTGCCGCTTATGACAATCAAGCCCGGATTCATGATATGTATCAGAATAGCTATCCCTCTGCCGAGCATGGAACCTACATGGGAAAGTAATCCAATGCTGTATTGGTCTCCCTTGTTGGCGGATTCTATAATGACATCACTCATATACTTCACATCTTGTAAAGGAAGGCCTGATGCTTTTCCAGCCCGGATATCATCTACCGCTTTTTGCGCCATAATCAGTAAAGAGGTCTCCGTTTCCAGGCATCCGCGTTTACCACATTCACACAGAACGCCATTATCACTCAATGGAATATGACTGAACTCGCCGGCATACCCGGTATCTCCACGGTAAAGGCGGCCGTCCAGTATCATGCCTAAACCTGTTCCCCAGCCCAAATTGACAATTAAAGCATTAGGATGATTTTTTGCAGGTCCAAACATCCATTCCGAAAATGCTGTCAGGCTGGAATCATTGTCAATGTAAACCGGCAAACCAATTTCTTTTCCTAGAAATGCCCTGTGGCTGACCGGCATATCCTGATCAAAAAAAGTATGATTGACTCCTTCTTCTACATTCACAAAACCAGGCATTCCTATCCCCACACCAATTATTTTGCTTTTCACAACGCCTGATTTCTCTATATGTCTCTTGATAGCCTCTACCAGTTGATATAAAGCATCCTTAGCCTGGTGCAAATCGAGGACAATGGTTTCTGCCACACTCACCGGCTCATTTGCCAAATTCATCAGCACCATTTTGGTAAAAAGCTGATCCATGGCCACTGACATAATGAAGCCTTTATCTTTATTAACCGAATAATTCAAAGCCCTGCGGCCCCCCGTAGAAGGCGCATATCCGTTCGCTTCCACGTATCCTTCTTCAATCAATTCATTCAATATTCTGGTAACTACAGGAATACTTTTTCTCGTCCTGATACTTAATTCAGCACATGACTGACTCTCGTGGAAGTATAGAAATCTGAGAAGTTCGTTTTGTAGAAAATATTTAGCAGAAGCGGGAGCCATATTGTGATTATTATGTTAATTAAGTACCTTCATTCAGAATAAATTAATTAAAATAATGTTAAATCGAAACAAACATAGGGTAAATATTGATTCTTAACAAATATTTTTTTAAAAGTCCGTTAAGATGAATGATTATTTTAGGATATGAAATATTGATATTGAGTAGATTATGTATTACCTTATCAGGATAAAAATTATTGGTTAAGTACTGGCACAAGATACTAAAGCCCGTATTGAGGCTATCCGGGGGTAAAACCTCGTGTAAGGATATTTACTTTTTTAGCAGGGAACATCCAATTTGCGGGTTTAGACTAAGGCAGATCAGTAAAATCAATATCAGGCTTGACTCCTGTAGATTGCCGCACAAGTACGGTCCGATTAAGCGTATAATGGTTAAAGAAGCCGCAATTTTGCAAATAAAATCGCCCCTCTTTTACTCCGCCTGCATAATCCATCCGATAGCCTTTATTTCCCGTATTGTCTGTGGTAAACAATGCTTTATTTAATTCCACCCACTGTCCTTTATCCGTACAAATCCATTGGTTGCCATAATAAGCCATTCTTTTTACAGCGCCTTGTTGCGGATCAAAATTCTCAAGGAATGAATATAATCCATTGAGATAAGCATGTGTCCTGGGCCTGCTGAAGCTGGCGATCAATAACCATTTTCTTTTTTCCGGTGCATAAAAATAAGCGGTAAAGACCGTATGATCATCATCCTGCTGTTGACAATGCAGAAGGAATTTATAAGTATTTCCTGCCTTCCATATATAATTCAGATAGCTTTGCCCACCGGAACCTTCATTGCCGAATTCTCCGGCATGCACACCACCCCCTTTTTTTATCAACTTAATTTTTAATGAATCCGGAATATCATTCGGATTTTGGGTATCATAGGGACTCCAGACTGAAAAAAGGATATGCCTGGTGTCTGGTGAATTGACCTGCATCCCAAAATATCCCTGTCCGAATCCGTCCGCTTCAAAATAAGAGCCTAGCACGTCATTTCCCTCAGGAACAGTGATTTCTGTATAAAACCATGCTATATTTTCATGTTCCGGCACAGGATAATTTAGATGAACAGAAGGTCCTCTCCTGCCCCAGTAATAAAAATTGCCCTCGTTATCAGGAACAAAACTTGTTTTACCCGAAAAAGGCGTCCCCGCTAATTCCAGGCTGTCAATAGCTGCAAATGCCGTTCCTGTTTTTGATATTCCTTTTATTTGGAAAGCAATATAACCTGTATCCCGAATGGTCCATTCGCCGGCATAATAATTTTTGACAGCAGCGCCTGTCAAATCTATCCTCCTGGAATGATTCCCTATGGATAATTCAATGTTGCTTTTCCCGCCGGGAACATTTGCATGAAGCCATACTTTCACATTCCCCGTTTTTGAAACTCTCACATACGTGGTGAAAGTTTGATGAATATCGGTCCAGTTCCTGATGCCTGAGTCTGTGATATTATTTTCAATTTTTAAAGAGCTGAACGTATTTCCCGCAAGTGGAACTTTGATAGTATTTATTTCAGCGACAATTTCTTTATAGGAAGATACTTTTATAAATGACAGCATAAAAAGACAGGAGCCCAAAATAATTGAAATACCTGTTGTCTTTAATGTTTTGGTTGAATGCATACTTATACTATTCTGATTAATTTCTTAAAACTCTAAATAGCTCGTGTGAACTACCAATCTGCTGTTTTCTTCTAATATTTTTTTGGTGGAACGAAGATGCCGTTTTCTTTCCTATGCTATTAAAGATCGTATCTTTTGATTTACTTTTTCAAAAGGGAAAAGTTGCAACGTTAGTTCCATAGATCTTTTTATCTCATCATTACACAAATTTCCTATACTTCCTTCATGTGTGTGACGAATTTCACCCGAATGACTAAAGTTGCCTGATTCAATATCCTTCCCCACTTTTTTATACGCATCTCTAAACGCCATCCCCTGTAATACTAATTTATTTACTTCTTCCACGCTGAACAAATATTTATATTTTTCATCCTTCAAAATATTTTTTTGGATCCGGATATGGTTATACATTAAAGAAGCCATTTGCAGACAATCTGATAAGGTTTCAAAAGCAGGGAATAAATTTTCTTTCAGCAATTGCAAATCACGATGATACCCCGACGGAAGGTTAGCCGTGATCAGATTAATCTCATTGGGTAATGATTGGATCCTATTGCAGTGCGCACGAATTAATTCAAATACATCGGGATTCTTTTTATGCGGCATGATAGATGAACCTGTTGTCAGTTCATCAGGGAAGGATATAAATCCGAAATTCTGGTTCATAAACAGGCAGGCATCCATGGACATCTTTGCCAAAGTAGCTGCAATATTCGATAATGCCTGTGCTACGATTCTTTCTGTTTTTCCCCTGCCCATTTGTGCATACACTACATTATAATTCAGGTCTTCAAATCCTAAAAGACTGGTAGTGATCTTCCTTTTAAGAGGAAATGAAGATCCGTATCCTGCCGCTGAACCCAATGGATTCTTATTGACCACACGATAGGCTGCCTGCATAATCAATAAATCGTCCGTTAAGCTTTCTGCGTAAGCGCCAAACCATAATCCGAAGGAAGATGGCATGGCTATCTGCAAATGCGTGTATCCCGGATATAAATAATCTTTATACTCTTCGCTTTTTGCCATCAGCAGATCAAAGAAATCCTTCACCTCAAATACTAATTTCTCAATAGCCGCTCGCAGGAATAATTTAATATCCACCAGCACCTGATCGTTCCTGGATCTTCCGCTGTGGATCTTTTTCCCCATATCCCCTAACTCTTTTGTTAGTATAAACTCGACCTGTGAATGAATATCTTCCACCTCTTCCTCTAATTTAAAATCTCCTGAAAGGATTTGCCGGTAAATCGCTCTTAAGCCTGCGGATAATTTCTCTAATTCCTTCTTTGACAACAGTCCAACGGACTCCAACATACGGATATGAGCGAGTGACCCCAATATATCATAAGGCGCCAGATATATATCCATGTCCCGGTCCTTACCGACGGTAAATTTCTCCACAGATGCAACTGTGGTTTTATCTTTTTGCCAGAGTTTCATACAATTTATTTATTATCGAATGTAATCACTTCCTCCAATAACCCGATATACATTTCTATACCTTCTTTTATTTCTTTTAAATAAATAAATTCATCCGCACTATGTGAACGGGCTGAGTCGCCGGGACCGATTTTGATCGAGGGGGCCGGTATTAATGCCTGATCAGAGGTGGTAGGTGAGCCATATAATTTCTTTCCCAGTTTTATGGCCGCTTTTACAATAGGATGGTTTTTGTCAATAGAAGAGGGACGCATTCTCATGGAACGGGGTATAACCTCAGATTGCACATGTTGCCTGATGATCTCTAAAACCTCTTCGGGTGTATAAGCATCTGTGATACGTACATCCACCGTAAAACGGCATTCGGCAGGAATCACATTATGTTGTTGACCCGCCTGGATCATCGTCACACTCATTTTCACAGGGCCTAATGCCTCCGATACTTTAGGAAATTGATAGCTGCGAAACCATTCGATATCTTTCAGCGCTTTATATAAAGCATTATCTCCTTCTTCCCGTGCCGCATGGCCTGCCACCCCATGAGCTACACCATCCAATACCATCAAACCTTTTTCCGCTATCGCCATGTTCATAAGGGTCGGCTCACCGATGATAGCAAAATCAATCTTTGGCAACCGGTTTAATATACTTTCAATTCCTTTTTTACCTGAAATTTCTTCTTCAGCCGTAATTGCAATAGCCAGGTTATATTTTAAATCCCGCCGTTCATAAAAATACCGGAATGCCGCCAATAAACTGACCACACAACCACCCGCATCATTACTCCCCAGGCCGTACAATTTGCCTTCACATTCGGAAGGCTCAAAAGGATTGCGTGTGTAAGCAGGGTTGGGTTTTACTGTATCATGATGTGAGTTTAACAGAATAACAGGTTTCTTTTCATCAAAATATTGATTCAATGCCCACACATTATTATCCGTACGTGAATGAGCAATATGATTCTCCCCTAAAAATACCGTTAATAGAGAAGCAGTTTGCGATTCTTCTTTACTGAATGAGGGAGTTCCAATGAGTTGTTTCAAAAGAGCCACCGCCTCTGTATATAATGTCTGGATATCCATGTTTACATTATCTAAAAATAAAATAACGGACTATTTATTTTTTTATAAACAATCATTGTTGTCCGACAAAAATCGGGTTAAAAACTCCTGTATCCCTATACTGTTAAGAGTTACAGCTTAAAAATCCATTGTTTCAAATCCGGGGGAGTTCCCGCTATCTTTATTACGGT
>SCQT01000153.1 GCA_004322015.1 Chitinophagaceae bacterium | reverse complement strand
ATTGTAGCTAAACTTTCCGAGCTATGGTTGCCAAAATAATGACAGGAAAGAGCATCCGGGGTATTCTGAATTACAATGAAAACAAAGTAAAAAAAGGCGAAGCAAAGCTGTTGATGGCTGCAGGCTTTCCAAGAAGCCCGGATACGCTTTCTTTTAAAA
The DNA here is from genome assembly GCA_004322015.1 of Chitinophagaceae bacterium. GTDB lineage: Bacteria > Bacteroidota > Bacteroidia > Chitinophagales > Chitinophagaceae > FW021-bin31. The sequence goes on along the minus strand of SCQT01000153.1, from coordinate 4,964 downwards.
ACAAGTTGCAACGATTTGAAATGCTTACCCGGCAGAATGAACGAACGAAAACCAATGCACTACATATTACGTTGAACTTTTCTCCGAAGGATATGGTGGACGAAGAACTGCTGAAACGGATTGCTCTGAACTATATGGAGCAAATCGGATTTGGCGATCAGCCCTTCTTAGTATATCAACATTTTGACGCAGCACATCCCCATATCCATATCGCTACTACCAATATTGCGGATGGCGGACAGCGTATTGAAACGCATAACATCGGGAGGATTTTATCGGAGAAAGCCCGGAAGACTATTGAAGAAACTTATGGTCTCATCAGGGCGGAAAATCAGAAGAAGGAGAAGTCATTTTTGCTCAAACCCGTCAATATTGAAAAAGCCCTTTATGGTAAATTAGAAACTAAAGCGGCTATATCTTCCATAGTCCGTTCTGTGGTAGCCGGTTATAAGTTCACCTCTTTGCCGGAACTGAATGCGATACTCCGGCAATTTAATGTAATCGCTGACCGGGGAAAGGAAGGCAGCAGGATGTATGAGAAGAAAGGGCTTATTTATCATCTTCTGGATGTGAAAGGTAATAAAACAGGAACCCCTATCAAAGCCAGTTCTATTTATGGAAAGCCTACGTTACCTAATCTGGAAAAACAATTTTTGGTCAATAAAGTCGACCGTACACCTTACGGACAAAGGTTAAAACATATACTTGATAAGGCGCTTACCTGTAATACAAGAAGAGAATTTATTGATACACTCGAAAAGCAACAGGTAAGGGTTGTATTCCGGGAAAATACTGAAGGAAGGATTTACGGGATCACCTTTATTGACAATGCCGCCTGCACTGTCTTCAATGGCAGTGGCTTGGGTAAAGAATACGCTGCAAAAGCCTTTCTATCCCGAATGCCCGGCAATAAATCAGTAACAGGTATTTTTGCTCCTCCGGAAGAATATGAGGCTAAAATCGGCGGGCATTTACCCCAAAAATTGCCGGACGACTATTTCCTTGTGGCCGGATCCGTATTCCTGAAAATGACAGATGCTCTTCTGGAACCGGTCGAAGAATATGACGAACCTACTCTTCTCAGACGCAGAAAACAGAGAAAGAAAAATGAGTTGAGCCAGAGTTGAAAGTTTAAGTGTACCTCAAAAGCGAGTGAAGAATGAATACCGGAGAGAATGCAGAAGCTTTAAGAAAGATCATAGACTTAACCAGGAAATGCAGCATCATCCTGTTATGCCTGCATTATTACGTCTATTGCTACACTGCCTTTGAAATCTGGCATCTGACTAATCCCGTTGTACAGCGCATATTGCTGAATTTCGGGAATACCGGTCTGTTTAGCCATTTTTATATTTCCAAAGCTGCCGCGCTGGTTTTTCTGGCAATCAGCGTGATTGGAACCAAGGGGAAGAAGGACGAAAAGCTGAAGTTGACAGAGGCATTACGCTACCTCGTGGGTGGATTGCTCGTTTACTGGTCGAGCTGGTGGCTGCTCCAGTTGAGGGCCGAGGTCATCGTGCTGGCCGGGTTGTATATCTCGGTCACCTCTATTGGATTCCTACTTATCCTGCGGGGTGGCAACCTCTGTTCCCGTATCATACACGACAAACTTCAAAATGACATTTTCAACAAGCTACAGGAGACTTTTCCGCAGGAAGAGCGCCTTTTGCAGAATGAATATTCCGTCAACTTACCTGCAAGGTATAACCTGAAAGGAAAAATCAGGCGGTCATGGATCAATATTATCAATCCCTTCCGGGCATTGCTCGTGGTTGGTACGCCAGGGGCAGGTAAAAGTTATTTCGTTATTCGCCATGTTATTACCCAGCACATCAGTAAGTGCTTTTCCATGTTCATCTATGATTTCAAGTTCGATGACCTGTCCATTATTGCTTATAACACCTTTTTGAAGTATAAGCATCGCTACCCGGTAGAGCCTGAGTTTTATGTTATCAATTTTGATGATTTATCCCTTTCCAATCGTTGCAACCCGCTCCATCCGGAAAGCATGACCGATATCACCGATGCCACGGAATCCAGCCGTACCATTATGTTGGGGCTGAACAGGGAGTGGATACGCAAAACCGGTGATTTCTTTGTGGAATCTCCTATCAACTTCGTAACGGCGATTATCTGGTTTCTCAGGAAGTATCAACATGGAAAATACTGCACGCTGCCCCATGTGATTGAACTGATGCAGGTAAACTATGAGCAGTTATTCCCCGTGCTGCGTACTGAGCCCGAAATTGAAGTGTTGATTAACCCGTTTGTGACTGCCTATACCAATGGAGCGATGGAACAATTGGAGGGTCAGATTGCAAGTGCTAAGATCACGATGGCACGCCTGGCTTCTCCGCAATTATACTATGTGCTGAACGGAAATGATTTTACCCTGGACATCAATAATCCAAAGGAACCTAAGATTGTCTGTATGGGCAACAACCCCCAGAAGCAGCAGGTGTATGGGGCAGTGCTGTCTTTGTATATATCAAGAATGATCAAGTTGGTAAACCGGAAGAACCAGCAGAAGTCCAGCCTTATCTTCGATGAATTTCCTACGATTTATTTTAATGCTATTGACAGCCTGATTGCTACCGCAAGAAGTAATAAAGTAGCTACCTGTCTGGGCATTCAGGATTTAAGCCAGTTGCGTAAGGATTACGGGCGGGAACAGGCAGAAGTCATCATGAATATTGCCGGCAACATCATCAGCGGACAAGTGATGGGCGATACCGCCAAACAATTAAGCGAGCGCTTTGGGAAAATTATGCAGGACAGGGAAAGCCTTTCCATCAATGCAAGTGATACATCAGTCAGCCGTTCTAAACAGTTGGAATCTGCTATTCCGCCATCCGCCATTTCTTCGTTGTCGTCCGGCGAGTTCGTAGGCATGGTGGCGGATGACCCTACGGAAAAAATCGGACTAAAGGTTTTCCATTCAGAAATTTTAAACGACCATGCTGTATTAAAAGCAGAAGAAGATGCCTATTTGCCTATTCCCAAAATCAGAAAGATTACTCAATCGGAAATAGAGGACAACTATCTTCAAATTAAAGAGGAAGTAATGGCGATTGTCGAATCGGAGATGGAGCGGATTTATGATACACCTGAATTAGCACATTTGCTGGTGGCGAGGGAAGAGTAAAAAATTAAATAGATGCTGAAGATAGATAAATTTGTTGAACTCAAAGGTAATGACATAGAGCACAAAATACCATTGAAAGCATTTCATTCAGAAATTATCAATGACCATGCGGCTATTCGCAAGGAAGAAGAGAGTTATAAGGATATTCCATCCGTCAGAGAAGTAGATGCTGCTGCCATTCAACAAAATTATTTACAGGTAAAGGGCGATATTGGATGGCTGATAGAATCCGAAATGGAATGGACCAAAAATGACCCGGGACTGGCGCATTTGATTATTTTGGAGAAGCCAGGGAAGAAATGATATTTTAAAGCTGTCTTTCCTTTAGATGAATGAATCCTTTCATTCATATAGTTTAACTATGCTTTTAATCTTACAAGTGAATACTTAATTATTTTTCAATGGTTATCCGTTTATGTGCAGGTTAAAAGAATAGAACGCAGATTGTTATGATCTAATAAGATAATCGCAGATTATCAATCATATTTGACCGAATCACATACAAAATATGATTCGCCTTCGGCGGGAATCATAGCCAATCATGAAAATCTGCGTTCCATATTATCGTTCCTGTATTAAAGCTGATAGTTATTTATTTTCCCGATTCCTGACTTTATTCAAGATTTTCCTTTATTTTAGTACTGTGATAATAAAAAGCTATTCCTCATAATTTTAATTGCAATTCTATTTCCAGGGCTCTCCTTTTTATTAAGAGGCAAGATCATTAGCGCCATCATGGCCATTATTTTGCAGGTAATAGCTGTGCTTTTCTTTCTGGTCTTTGGTATCGGAGCCTTACTGTGAATTATTTTGGCAATATGGGCCCTTGTATCTTATAATGAGGCAAAGAGAAAAAAGACATAAGCAAATGTTAGAAGTACTGAAGCAAGAAAAGGGAAATAAATATTTCAGATAAGAATGAAATCATCTTCCTTTTTTTAATGTTATTCGGCATTATATAGATTAATGAGGAATAACTTGATGTGCCAAAGCCTCCCTCTACTGAAAATAAACTTCTATTTTTTTATTACTTTATTAAACTCAATCATTGGTATCGTTCGAGCCACAAATCAAAATCCATATTCATAGTATCATTCGACTTATGAAACTCAATCAGAGAAGCGCGGATCAGAGTACTCAGTATAGATACTACCATGCTGATTATTTTGGAGAGGCCAGGAAAGGAGGTCTTCCTAAAGATGATGATAGTGGACACTGCAACTGCATTGTACAGCCATTTGCTTCCTTCCGACAAACAATCTGGATTGACAGGTAGATTTACGGGCATTTTTTCTCTAAAAGCAAAATAACATCAGAATTGAGCAAAATAGTGATTGGATGGACGGCCTAAAATGAAATAGCTTTACCCCCTCTAATAAAACCGGGATGAAGCAGGACGGAAGTAACGCTGGAAAAAATTACAACGACACATTTTAGGCACGGCCGGATTGGGCGGTATCTGGAACCCTGTTGATCATAAAGTATCCGTTGCTACTATACTGAAAGCGCTTGATGCAGGCATAATGGCAATTGATACAGCGCCCGCTTATGCCGATGCCAAAATGCTGGTAGGCAGGGCATTGCAGCAAAGGCGTGGCGCTCGTTCACACATCAATACCAAGGTCGGTCGCTTGAAAAGTTATGCTTCCGATAAAGGTATCTATGATTATTCGGTAAAAGAAATAAGGCGCTCGGCAGTATGCTGGCTGTACTGGCACAAGACCCTGATAATGGTATCATAGACTATGGCAGTTGCGACGTGCAGCATAAAAATCAATCGGCTGTGGTGTTGGAATATCTGGATTTTTACCGGCAGGCT
>SCQT01000012.1 GCA_004322015.1 Chitinophagaceae bacterium | reverse complement strand
TGACACCGGTAGTAACGCCTGTACTCACCGATTGAGCAAAGGCGGGACCTGCAAATAATAATACCGCAGGCACCAGTAGAATTTTTGATAATGGTTTCATAGTTTTTGATTTTTAAAGTTGATAATAGGATTTTACTCCCTTTTTTATCCGGATGTGTTTCTAAGACTCTCCGGAAAAAGAAAGGTTTAATATCACAATAAAAGTTCTTTACTAAGCCTGTTTTAAAACTACTGCGCCGAGAGGGGGGAGAGTAAGCTGCATCGAATTTTGTTTACCATTATGAGGCTCTTTACTGATTTTAATAACCCCATGATTTACAACACCTCCGCCCCAATATTTCGTATTATCGCTGTTGAATATTTCTTTCCATGCCTCAGAAAGAAATACACCGACCCGATAATATTCCCGCACGACCGGGGTCATATTTAAAATAATCAACAACGTGTCATTTGCTTTTTTACCCTTGCGATAATAAATCATGACACTGTTTTGCTGATCAGAAAGATCGTTCCATTCAAAGCCTTCATAACTGAATTGCTTCTCATACAAGGCGGGTTCATTAACATACAGTGCATTCAGATCCCTGATCAATTGTTGCATGCCTTTATGCGGTTTGTATTGGAGTAATCCCCAGTTCAGCTCCCTTTTATAATTCCATTCGCCGGTTTCGGCAAATTCGCCGCCCATAAATAAAAGTTTGGTACCGGGATGTGTGAACATGTAGGTATATAAGGTACGCAGGTTGGCAAAACGCTGCCATTCATCCCCCGGCATTTTATAAATCAGCGGCGACTTGCCATGTACTACCTCATCATGGGACAAGGGCAGCATGAAATTCTCGCTGAAGGCATACAAAATGCTGAAAGTGATCTGGTTCTGATGCCATTGACGATAGAAAGGATCACGCTTGAAATAATTTAATGTGTCATGCATCCATCCCATCATCCATTTCATTCCAAAACCTAATCCGCCCATGTACACCGGTTTGGAGACCCCGTAATAAGAAGTGGATTCCTCGGCAATAGTTTGGACATCGGGGTATTCCCTGTAAATAGTTTCATTTAATTCTCTTAAAAAATCTATAGCCTCCAGGTTCTCTCTGCCGCCATACCGGTTGGGTTCCCACCCCCCCTCCTTGCGTGAATAATCCAAATAAATAATAGAGGCCACCGCATCCACCCTTAATCCGTCTGCATGAAACTTATCAAACCAGAAAAGTGCATTGCTGATAAGAAAAGAACGTACTTCATTTCTTCCATAGTTAAAAATATAGCTGTTCCAGTCAGGCTGAAAACCCTTACGCATATCTGCATATTCATACACATTGGAGCCATCAAAGCGATAAAGACCGTGGGCGTCATAAGGAAAATGGGAAGGAACCCAGTCTAAAATCACGCCGATATTTTCTTTATGCAAAGCTTCTACCAATTGCATAAACTCCTGCGGATTGCCGAAACGCGAAGTGGGTGCAAAATATCCCGTCTGCTGGTAGCCCCATGAACCGTCATAAGGATGCTCCATGACCGGCATAAACTCCACATGCGTGAACCCCATTTCTTTTACGTAAGGCACTAATTGCTTAGTTATCTCTTCATAAGAATAATAAATATCTTCATTATCAGGATCAGGCCTGCGCCAGGAAGCCAGATGCAATTCATACACGGAAAAAGGGGATTCCAATGAATTTTTTTTGCTACGGGTCCGCATCCATGCACTATCTTTCCAGTCATAGTTTACATCCCAAATAACAGAAGCTGTTTTAGGCTTCACTTCCCAGAAATGAGCAAACGGGTCTCCTTTATAAAAATGATCTCCGTTATTACCGCGAATGAAATATTTGTATAATGCACCTTTCTGTAAATGAGGAATAAATCCCTCCCAGATGCCCGACTCATCCCAGCGTGGATATAAAGTATGAGCGAACGTATCCCAACCATTAAAATCTCCTGTTACCGACACGAAGGCCGCATCGGGCGCCCATACGGCAAAATATATTCCCTTTATACCTTCGTACTCTAATTCATGAGCGCCTAATTTTTCATATAGTCTGCAATGTTTTCCAGCCTGGAATAATTCGATATCAAAATCGGTAAAAATGGACAGGGACTCCACGGGCTTCAGGTTATTAATATCTACCGCACCCGGAAGAGATTGCCATTGAACGGAGGCGGTTTCTGGAGATTTTACCCGGCGCTCAGGCTGCCCGGCGGGATTCACCACGGCCTCCTTTTTTGCCTTTGCCCGCGAGCTACTTTGCGCCGTTTTCACGGCGGACTGAGACACAGAAGGTTTAGTTGCTTTTGCAGGGGTTGATCCTTCGGGCTTATTAGCAGGTTTCGGAGAGTCTTTCTTTGCAGGTGCCATAATGGTAGTTTATGGGACTAAAATACAATATTTAAGACAATTATCATTTTATGGATAACCAAGGGTCAAATCTTATTTTGAAAAATAATTTTTATTTATTTCCTTTACGCCGCCATATCCTTTATAGTTAGTTTGCCGGAGGTGTGCGATGAAAACGCCCAACCTTCGCGCAACCGCTTAATTGAGGTAAAGGAATGCGCTCTTATGACGACTGCCTTTCTTTAACCATGTAATTTATCCTGAATGAAAAAACCGACCTTTACCCTCTTTTTATTATTGGGCTATGTACTCACCTACGCAAGTTACCTGCACAAACCGGCAGAAATAAACCTGCCAATAAAGGTAAATCCATACAGTAAGGAGCATACTAATGCCTCTGCACCGGGCACAGCAATAGTCCCTGATTTAAACGGGGTGGTATATGTCAATGCAAATGCCTTACCGGGCGGGAATGGCAGCAGTTGGTCCACTGCAGTGGATTCTTTGAATAATGCTATGGAGGCAGCCACCTTCAATACCTCAATAAAACAAATCTGGGTAGCCGGAGGAACCTATCAGCCGGCATCAGGCATCTCATTTTTCCTGGTAAACAACGTTACAATATATGGTGGATTTGCGGGGAATGAGACCCTGCTTTCCCAACGTAACCTCGCAGCGGGACACACCAGTATTTTAGAAGGAAATTCTAACAGTGTGCTGATCAATGATAATAACGGCCTGACTAACAGCGCCGTTTTAGACGGGTTTACCATTACTAACGGCAACGGCAACAATGGCGGCGGTATAATCAATATAAATGTTTCCCCGACTATTGCAAACTGTACTTTCACTAATAATAAAGTATTGTTCAACGGTGGCGGCATGTATAATAATCACTCATCCCCCACTCTTTCAAATTGTATTTTTTCAAATAACAATGCCGGAAACGGGGGGGGTATTTGCAACGACTCCTCCTCTGCTCCTGCCATTAACAGATGTAACTTTTTCGTCAATACCGCCAGTGCCGGAGGGGGGGTACAGAATAATAACGGATCCTCCGGGACTTTCAATAATTGCAGCTTTTCAGGCAACTCCGCCAGTTTGGGCGCGGGGATGCAAAATATCAGTTCCAACCCCGTTATCACAAATGGCGGTTTTACCGGAAACAGTGTATCCATAGGACAAGGAGGCGCAATGTATAATCAGAATGCCGCCCCTGTGCTCATCAATTGCACTGTCTCCGGAAACAATGTATCATCCGGCAACGGAGGAGGCATCTATGATCAAAACTCTTCACCAATCATCACCAATAGCATTATCTGGGGAAACAGCGATGGTATAACTAATAACGGAAGTAATCCTGTTATTACTTATAGTTTAATTCAAGGAGTTCAGGGCGGAACAAATGGAAACCTGGCAGGAACGGTCAATCCTTTATTCACAGATGCGCCGGCTTATACCGCAGCTCCATTTACAAATGGCAATTATCAACTGCTTACCGGCAGTCTTTGTATCAATGCAGGTAATAATGCAGCCTTACATGCAAATGATACAATTGACCTCGCCGGCGCCAGGAGGATTGTGGGGGGGATTGTTGATTTAGGCGCCTATGAGGATCAATATCTTGTTTTTCCCAATGCCGGTGGAATCGTTTATGTAAACAGCGGCGCTTCAGGCGGCGGAGATGGCAGCAGTTGGGCTAATGCCATTGACTCTCTTAATATTGCGCTTGCAGCAACCAATACGGACACCTCCATTCGCCAGATCTGGGTGGCGCAGGGCACTTACAGTCCCGCTTCGGGGCAATCATTCGTGATGGGCAAAAATGTAAAGATATACGGCAGCTTTCAAGGTAACGAAACCAGTATTTCACAACGTAATTTAAGCGCCGGCCTGACAAGTATTTTAAAGGGCAATGGCAGTAATGTCATCAGGAATGACAGTAACGCGCTTTCCAATACCGCCCTGATCAACGGATTTATCATTACCGGCGGGAAAGCAGCCAATGGCGGGGGTATGTATAACTACAATTCATCTCCGACTATTTCTCAATGTAACTTTATTGGAAATACCGGAACTGTCAATGGAGGTGGAATGTTTAACAGCCAATCGTCTCCGTTTATTATTAACTGTATATTTTCAGGGAATACTTCCAGTACTTACGGAGGCGGAATGCTCAATGAATTGTCTTCTCCCACCATAGTAAACTGTTTATTCTCCGGTAATTTAACCGGTGCAACCGGTTTTGGCGGTGGAGGCGGAATATATAACTACACCTCTTCTCCCATACTGATTAATTGTACTCTTGCAGGGAACAAAGCGCCCTCAGGAAGCGGTGGAGGGATGAATAATCAGAATACATCTTCTCCTACGCTGACTAATTCCATTATTTGGGCAAACAGTGATGGGATTTCGGGAAATAATACAGCCGTCACTTACAGTGTGGTACAAGGCTGGCAAGGCGGAGGTTCCGGTAATTTGCCCGATACCGCCAATCCCAAATTCAACAATAGCCCTTTATACACTAATGCTCCTTTTTCCAATGGTAACTATCGTTTGCAGGCAGGAAGTCCTGCTGTAAATAAAGGCAGCAATCAGGCATTACCTGCTAATGATCCCACTGATCTGGATGGTAATCCGCGTATCTTTCAGCAAACTACCGGCGGCATTGTAGATATGGGAGCTTATGAATATCAAAATATTCCCAATTATGTGGTAATTAATACGCAACCTTCAGATACTACAGTTTGCCCCGGAGCCAATATATTTTATGCGGTGGCGGCTACGGGTGATGGGCTTCTTTATCAATGGCAATCTTCAGTGGACAGCGGGAAGACCTGGAATAATGAGGCAGGCGGGACATTCGATACCTTAAAAATTTCCGGTGTACAAGCGACTGATAACGGTGACCGTTACAGAGTTATTATAACCGGTTCATGGAATACAGATACTTCAGCCATAGCTTTGTTACATGTAAATTTACCTCCTTCCATTCAGGCGCAACCGAAAGATACAACCGTTGATCCGGGAAACAGCGCTTCTTTCAGCATAGCAGCTTCAGGAACTATTATCGGCTATCAATGGCAATCCTCTGCAGACAGCGGAATGACATGGAATAATATTTCAGGCGCTACGGCTGATACCTTACTGCTGTCAAATATTACCAATGCACAAAATGGTTATCAATACCGTGTTATTGCCGAAGGCCCTTGTGCAAATGACACTTCTAAGTCAGCTACCTTATCGGTAAATCCACCGGTATTAATTTTAAACCCGGCCACTTTACCACCCGGTTATGTCAGTGTTCCTTATTCACAAACATTAACGGCTCAGGGAGGGACTCCCCCTTACACTTATAAAGAGACCGGTACCCTGCCATCAGGTATTACTTTCACGAATGGAAGTATCAGCGGCACTCCCGGTGCAACCGGAAGTTATCCTATAAAAATTACAGTGACCGATAACAGTACGGGGAAAGGAGCACCTTTTTCCCTGACGAAAGATTACACCCTGACAATCCTAAGTACCGGTTCCTGCATCACCGTTACTTCTAATCCGCAGAGTCAAACCGTATGCGAAGGAAGTAATGTATCATTTGGTATCTCTGCAAATAATGCCACAGGATACCAGTGGCAATCTTCAGCGGATAGCGGGAAAACCTGGAACGATATAGCAGGCGCTGCAAGCGATTCTCTCTCACTCAGTAACGTTCCTTTCTCTAAGACACCCATGCAATACCAGGTGATCATAGAAAGCGCTTGTGGAAATCAGATATCCGGTCCGGCCACTTTAACTGTGCGGCCGAAGGCAACCATCAGCAGTCAGCCTGTAAATCAGACAGTTTGTGACAGTTCCGGCACATCATTCAGCGTATCTGCAAGCGGTACCAACCTGACCTATCAATGGCAGTCTTCCAGTGATAAAGGAAAAACATGGTCCAATATAAACGGCGCTACAGATTCAATATTGAATATTCCGAATGTAACCTCTGCTGACAGCGGAAACCAATACCGGGTACTTGTGGAAAGTGCATGTAGCGGCGTTACTTCCAATGCTGTCACTTTACAGGTTACACCAATGACAACCATTTTGAAGCAGCCTGAAAGCCAAAGCGCCTGTGACAGTTCACAGGTTTTCTTTGCTGTGAGTGCTACCGGTGCAAACTTAAGCTATCAATGGCAATCCTCTGTTGACAGGGGCACCACCTGGATTGATATCAATGGAGAAACAAAAGATACGCTGATGATTTCACAAGCTACTACCAACAATAACAATGAACAGTACCGTGTAATCTTACACGGGACCTGCGGTAATCTTGTTTCTGCTCCTGCCATCCTGACCATTGTTAATCAGCCGACAACTGTTACTACGCAGCCTGTAAATCAAACGGTTTGTGACAGTTCCAATGTTATCTTTAATATAACTGCTACGGGTCCTGCGTTGAGTTATCAATGGCAGTCATCTGCCGATAGTTTAACATGGACAAACATAAAAGGTGCGATAAAAGACACCCTCGTGCTGGATACGGTAACCACCGCTGCTAACAGCACTTTCTACCGTGCAGTAGTCAGCAGTTTCTGTGAAAACACTTTTTCTGCCGCTGCCAGACTAACAGTTAACCCAAGTACTGATATCCTTATTCAGCCATCAAATCAAAATGTCTGTGACAGCGGAAATGCGACCTTCAAAGTAAAAGCATCCGGCACTGCTATTCAATATCAGTGGCAAACGTTAACAGATAGTACTACAACCTGGAAGAATATTTCAGGAGCAAATGCAGATTCCCTGACCATTTCAAATGTGGATTCTTCTGATAACGGAAACCGGTACCGGGTCATTGTTTCGGGAACCTGCGGCGTTGTTACTTCAGATAGTGTACTATTGACAGTCTTTCCGGTTACAACTATTACCCTGCAACCGGTTAATGATACGGTTTGCGCCGGAAGCGCCGCTCAGTTTAAAATAAAAGCAGTGGGTCATGCATTACAATACCAATGGCAGTCATCTGCTGACGGTAAAACATGGAATAATGTGTCAGGAGGAAATGATTCTGTTTTAACAATATCCAATGTGCCGGCAAACAACAGCGGCGCCTATTATCATGTGTGGGTCAACTCTTCCTGTGCAAGTCTTGTTTCAGACAGTGTCATCCTCACGGTGGGCGCTATACCTCAGATTATCATTACACCTCAAACTAATAATCCCGTTCCGCGGGGTGTGCTTACGCAACTGACAGCATCAGGCGCCAAAAATTACCAATGGGCTAATTCACCGGGTATCCAGAGCGGGTGGACAGACAGCGTATTATCTATTATTCCCACACAGGAAGCAACCTATACCGTTACCGGAACAAGCGCTTTGGGCTGCAGCTCACAACAGAGTTATTCTATTCAATTGATGACAGATAAAAGTCTGATTGTTAACAATATTGTGAGTCCAAACGGAGATGGTAAAAATGATACCTGGTTTATTAAAAATATTACCAGTTTCCCCAATAATGAAGTAATGATATATGACCGTGCGGGAAGAATAATCTATCATAAAAAGGATTATGACAATCAATGGGACGGTACGTTAAATGGCTATCCACTGAGGGAGGGAACTTATTATTACATCTTTACCGCTAATAACGGAAGCCAGGTGTTTAAAGGATTTATTGAGTTACTGAACGGAAAATGGTAATTCAGAGAGGAGCCGGAATTTTCTACCTTAAAATTTTAACCTTATACGAATGAAAATACTTTTAAAATTTCTTTTGCCATGCAGAGTTTCTGCTATAGCAGCCTTGCTTTTAACAGGGGTGTTCATGAAGGTAAATGCGCAGTACTTCGGTAATTCAAGCCAGGTATCCGATCCATTCGAGAGCCAATATTTTACCAACAGGTACTTAGCCAACCCATCCATGGCCGGAATAGATTCGGGCCTGACATTGAATGCGGCCTATCGTCAGCAATATTCCGGAATGCCGGGAGCGCCGGTCACAGGAGCATTCACTGCAGATTATAACCCTGGTAAAAGAGTCGGAGTCGGCCTCATTGCTTATAATGATAAGGCCGGCCTGATAAACAGGACGCGGTTTGCACTGACTTATGCTTATCACCTGCCGCTCAACAGGTTCGATCAGCAATTGCACTTTGGCCTCTCTGCCGCATTCGCCCACACCTCATTGGATCCCAAGGGAATTACAGGCGATCAAACCGACCCCGCCATTGCTCAATTCAATGCCCGCAAGAATACTTTTGAAGTGGATTACGGTATGGCTTATACAGATCCTCATATCACACTTCAGGCATCTCTTTTTAATGTGTTGGGTTATGCTGAGAAATCGGGCAACAACACTTCTGATATTTCTACTTTTTATGCTGCTGCAGCATACAAATTTAATTTTGAGGGTACCGTGAACTCCATAGAGCCTGAAGCGACTTTCCAGGGAGTTAAAAAATATAACAGTTTGTTGAATGTGGGCGCCAACCTCATTCTGTTACATCGTATTCTTAATTTTACAGCCATGATGGGCACACAGGGCAATGTAAGCCTCGGAACGGGAGTGACTTATAAAAATTTGCTTGGACTGCAATTATTTTACCTGACCCAGACAACTCAGGTAAGGAACTATACTAATGGAAATTTTGAAATGGCTCTATGGCTTTTTATTGCCAGAAAGAAATAACAAATTCCTTTAATGCTCTAATTCAAGAACCAAAGTCTGATCAGGTTTAAGTTCAATCTGTTTAATATCAGGTAACGATTTTCCTGTAACCACATTTTTAGCGCTTGTAAAACCTTTCATTCTTTCTGTAAAACGGTCTGTCGTTAGAGTTTTCTCCTGATCATTCGCATTCATGATCACCATGATGGTGCTTTTCGTGTCATAACGAAAATATACGTAGATATTATTTTCCGGCACATATTGCATGAGGCTCCCGTTTTGCAAGGCAGTACTATGCATCCGGTAATGCGCCAGTCTGCTGACATAATTATACATGTCATTTTCTGCCGGTGTTCTTCCGGAAGCAAGAAATTTATCCTGCTTGTCCCCCGGCCAGCCTCCGGGAAAATCCTGGCGCACTTTCCCATCTGGATTATCAATCCCATCCATTAATATTTCATCACCATAATACATCTGTGGAATTCCTCTGGTGGTCAATAGCCAGGCAAAGCCTGATTTAAAGCTGGCCACATTATTATTTACTGTGCTCAAAAAGCGCGTCATATCATGATTATCCAGAAAAATAACGTTGTCCATCGGATCCTGATAAACAAAATCTTTAGCTAACGTAAGATATAGTTGATTAATGCCCTCCGTCCATCCCGGCGGTTGAGTAAAAGCATTTTTGACAGCAAAATTGAGCTGAAAATCCTCTGCGCCAGGCAGATTGGATTTAAAGGGGATATTAAATCTGTTTCTTGCGAAATACGCCTGAGCCGTTACGCCATGCACCCATGTTTCGCCGAAAATGAACAGATGCGGGAACTCCCGCAGCAATGCTGCATTAAAACGATTTAAAAAACCAAGATCACAATAAATGTAAGTATCTACACGATACGCATCAATGCCTGCATATTCCACCCACCAGATCGCATTTTCCGTAAGATAATTTGCTACAAACGGATTCCGTTGATTCAGGTCAGGCATGGAAGGAACAAACCATCCGTCACTCATTTTCTTTTTATCTGATGCTGCAGCATACGGATCAAATAACGGAGATTCCCGGTAAGAAGTTTGCGTGTAGGAAGGCCATTCGTTCAGCCAGTCTTTCATAGGCATATCTTTGAGTATCCAATGCCGGTCACCTGCATGATTTAACACAATGTCCTGCACCACTTTCAGATGATGGGTATGCGCATCTTTTACGAACCGTGCATATAATGTATTAGTTCCTACACGTGGATCCACTTTATAATTATCAGTAAAAGCGTATCCGTGATAGGAAGCATGCGGCTCATCATTTTCAATTACAGGATTAAGCCATAATGCCGTTACTCCTAATTGGTTAAAATAATTCAGATGGTTCATAATTCCCTGAATATCCCCTCCATGGCGGTCGTACATGGAATCACGGTTCAGCGACTGATCCAACATACCGGGGACGCGGTCATTAGTCGTATCTCCGTCAGAGAACCGGTCAGGCATCAGCAGGTAAATAAAATCTTCAGGGCTTACTCCCATAGCCCGCGTAATGCCGTCATCAGGGCTCTTCCTCTCTAATGAATATTGATAAACAAACGGCTTCTTCCCGTCAAAATCAAAATGGATCGGGATTTTACCCGGCCTGGCAGACGAGCTGATATTTAAGTCAACGAAAAGATAATTCTTATTTTCCACCCTGTGGACCTTCAGAAGCTGAACCCCTGGATAAGATAAAGTCACCTGAGCGCTTCCTATACTTTTCCCGTGAAATAAAATTTGCAGAAAATGGTCTTTCATACCCGTCCACCAGTTCGGAGGATTGATATGATCAAAAATGGCTGTATCTTCCTTCATCCCGCTTGTGGAGTACGATTGGGCTATTCCGGCAGACGGAAGGAAAAAGAGAGCAAGGAGAAGAAACCCTTTTTTCATAAAGGAAATTAATTTAAGAATTAAGAATAAAGAACAAGGAACAAGGAACAGAAGAAGGGATGAATCTGGAACAATGGAACATCAGACCCCTTCCATCAGTTCCCGCGCATTTTCCAGCGCCGCTTTGCCAGGCTTATCCCCGCTCAGCATTTGCGCAATGGTTTGAACCCTTTCCTCCCGTGAAAGCGCCCTGATACCTGTTTGCACCTTTCCGTTTTTATCTTCCTTAAAGACTTCAAAATGAGTGTGTGCTTTGCCTGCTATTTGCGGCTGATGTGTGATGCAGATCACCTGGTGTGTATTCGCCAGGTCTTTCATGATATTTCCCACCTGCCTGGCCGCTTCTCCCGAAATGCCGCTGTCAATTTCATCGAAAATAAGCGTGGGTAATGAAACGGAACGTGCAATGAAGGATTTAATGCAAAGCATCAAACGGCTGAGCTCACCGCCGGAAGCCACTTTACGAACCGGTTGGAAATTCCCGCTTTTGTTGGCATCAAACAGGAAGGTCGCTGCATCCTGTCCTGTTTCATTTAAGTCCACCTGGTGAATCTCCACTTTTATCTGAGCATTCGGCATGCCCACGGTCGCCATGAGTGAATTTGTCTTCTTTATGAAATCATTCAGTATGCTTTTCCTGGCCGCGGACAATTTACCTGCAGTTTCTCCGGATTGTTTCAACAGGCGATCTCTTTCTTTCTCCAGGATGGACAGGTCTTCTTCCGCATGCTGTACATTATCCAATTTTTTCTGCAATTCCTTTTTAATATTCAATAAATCCGCTGTGGTATGAACGCCATGTTTTTTTAATAACTTATATCCTGTATCTAATCTCTCCTGAATATAATCAGTCCGTTCATTATCTATGGAAGCATGATCATTAATACGTTCCAGTTCGGAAGCAATGTCACTTAATTCAATAGCTGACGAGTGCAGACGATCCAGCAAACCGGGAATATCAGCTTGGTACCTTGAAATATTCTCCAGTTTACTTTGCGCCTGCCTTAATAAAGACACTGCCGAGGATTCATCATCCTGAAGCACCGCATTGGCAGCAGACAAGGCATTTTTCAGATCTTCTGCATGTGTAAGCATCTGTTGCTCCTGCTCCAGGTCCTCCAGTTCATTTTCTTTAAATCCTGCCGTTTCTAATTCATCAAAAAGAAATTGATCGTAATCCAGTTCGCGGGCATTCTTTTCATACTGTTCGCGCAGAAGATCCAGTTCTTTCTGCTTGCGCACGTATTTTGAGAAAATCTCACCGTATTGCTTTAATGAAGCCTGGTTTCCAGCAAGAGCGTCCAGCACTTCCAATTGAAAATCGGCACGGTGAAGTTGCAACGTATCAAATTGCTGATGCAGATCAACTAATAAAGTACCTAATTGGTTCAGTTGCTGAAGATTGACCGGTGTATCATTGATAAAAGCCCTTGATTTTCCCGAAGGATTTATTTCCCTGCGAATGATAATCTCCCTGCCGGTATCCAATTCATTTTCCCTGAAAAAATGTTGTATATCTTCTTTTCCTGTTGAATTGAATACCCCTTCTATGATAGCTTTATCCCTGGTATCCTTCAGCACATTCAGGTCGGCTCTTTCACCTAAAATAAGAGACAAAGCCCCCAGCAAAATGGATTTACCTGCCCCTGTTTCCCCTGTGATCACATTCAGGTTGCCGGAAAAACCAATCTCCAGTTCTTCAATGATAGCATAATTCTTTATGTAAAGACGAAGCAGCATGAGGTTCCTGTTGTTTTCAAAAACATGTAAAATTAACGAAACAATGGAACAATCAAACCAGCAAACAATTCCTTCATGAAAGGACTACCTGAGCAGGGTCACATTTCCCGAAAGCTTAAACAGTTTATTATTGTCGCAGATCATTTCAGTGGTATAAACAAATACCTGCGGCGTTAACTTCTGACCTTTGAAAGTGCCGTCCCAGCCTGCAGTTTTATCATTTAACCCGAAATTAGTGCGCTCGTAAACTAATTGCCCGAAGCGGTTATAGATACGGAAATATAATACAATTTTAACTCCTCTCCCTCTGGGGTAAAAGATATCGTTTTTCCCGTCGCCGTTAGGTGTAAAAGTATTGGGAATAAACACTTTTCCTTCATCACAGATGAGGAAAATATTAGTAGAATCAGAGGTGGCACAACCAAATGCGGTCGTTCCGGTAACCACATAGGTCATGTTTTGTACAGGCGTACTTTCAGGATTAGCGCAAGCCGTACAACTCAAATTATCCGGCGGCGACCATTGCCATTGCACCACATCCGGACTGCCGGTGGCTTGCAATTGTACGGTAGATCCGGTGGTAGAAGTCTGATCCGCTCCGGCGCTTACCTGTGGCTTATTATGAACGATGACATTTACCGAGGCCGTATCGGTTTGGCAATTTCCCTTACTGAATGTGGTCACAGTGTAGGTAGTCGTAGCATCGGGAGAGGCCATAGTCACAGCAGAATCAGGGTGAGCCAATCCCTGGGCGGGCGACCAGACATAGGTTCCTCCGATATTTGAAGATGCCTGCAACTGAACTGATTTTCCCTGACATATAGCTCCGGGAGAAACAGTCGCCTGCACGTTTATTTGTGTCGAGTCGGGAATAGTCACAGTGAAAGGAGTATAATTCACGCACCCGTAAAAAGTTGTGACTTTCAAATTCCCATTATAAGTCCCCGGTTTAGTATAACGGTACACAGGATTTTGCTGATCAGACACATCATTCATGGAAAGCGGATCCCCGAAATTCCAGACATAGGCGGCAGGTTTTCCTAAACTGTCCAATGAAAAAATCTTACCCGAGAAACCGAATTGCACCCGGTTAGAATCACATACGGAGGGCCAGGTATAGTCAGGCTTTACTCCGACGGTGTCCACTACCACGTTTAAGGTATCATTAAAAGGAACAATGACATAACACCCTGTATCATCGGTTAATTTCAGGGTAGGATGAAAAAGGCCTTCCGTACTATAGGTATAGGTAGTATTTCCAGATGAAGAAGGGGCAGACAGACTCCCATTTCCAAACTCCCATTGATATGAAACGGCTCTTTGTACATTTTTTGCCGAAAAATTGACGGTGAGAGGACTGCAACCTGCCGTGTCGCTTAAGATGGGTGTTCCGGTGGGGCCGGCTATAGTTATTTCCCTCGAGGCGGAATCCATGCACCCCGGACTGTAGCCATTTATATACAATTTCTGAGTATAGGTGCCGGGGACATTATAAGTATGATATGCCGTGTCAAATGAAGATTTGGAACCATCCCCGAAATTCCAAAGAATACTTGAAAAATTCTGAGATAAACTGATAGAAGTGTCTTGATATATCCGGCAAATAGTAACCGGTAATGAATCAGCCATGACAGCATGAGGAGTGCCTACGCGGATATAGTTAATTTTTGTGAGAGAATCCTTACAACCTTCCTGAGTAGTGATCTTCAGGGACACTGTGTATAAGGAATCTTTACCGTAAGATTTATTGGCAGGAGTGGCAACCGTAGAAGTGGTCCCATCTCCAAAATCCCACAGGTAAGTGGCATTATTCCCTGCAGAATTATTATTCCATTGAATGATAGTGCCCGGACAAACCAGTGTATCCGGAGTAGAAAAAGATGCTTTGGACGGATTGACTGTTATGACCGGACTGTTTACACCTGAAGCATAATCTGAACAACCATTGGCATCTGTGACTTTTAACTGGACTTTAAAAGGCCCGTTTTGAGTATAAGTATGAGTAATAGAATCTATAGTGGTTGTATCACCTGTTCCGTCTGCAAAATTCCATATCCATCGTCGAATTGTTGCGGAAGAGGGGTTTGCGGTACTATTGTCATGGAATGTAACGTGACTGCCCTGGCAAATACTGCTTTGACTCATGGTAAATCCGGCTGCTGGTCCCTGAACACTAACAGGCGAGCCTGAAACAGAGTCATAGCACCCGTTCACATAACCCACTTTCAGAGACGGAGTATATTGACCGTTTTTCTGATATATAAATGCATATCGGTTGGTTCCTGAACTGATATTATTTTTAGCAATTACCACGCTGTCTCCTCTGCCATTATACCAAACCAGGTAATTTTCAAACTGATTATTATAAAAAGGAGTTACCGATAAAGTCACAGAATCACCGTGGCAAACTGTACTTTTACTAACGGTTATCTGAGGATGCTCATCCACCACCTGCAACCATTTATCTGAGGTATCCTGGCAAGTTCCGTTACTGACCACGAGGATAACATGATATGCACCCGGGGCGGTATAAGTGTGTATAGGATTTTGTGAGGTGTCCGTTTTACCGTCTCCGAAATTCCATGCCCTGATAGAATCGCCGGTTGATTCGTCTGTAAATTGAAACTGATAGGGATTGGAGCAGGATATCAATTGCCGGGTAAAATCTGCTTTCGGCAGTTTTACATCAATAAAATTCTTTTTAGTAAGTGAATTGGCACATCCGTTATTGAATACTTGCAGGGTTACATCTTGTTCTCCCAGTTGACTGAAAGTAAACACCGGGTTTTCCTGGTTGAGCATGCTATCTCCATTCTGAGGAAATATCCATTTCCAGATAGTACCTTCAGGAACGGACTTATTGGTAAACTGAACCGGGGTGGAAAGACACGGGGTCAGCGGTGTCGCGGTAAAATCAATATTGGGAACTGTGCCTGTATGTATGTAATCCACTTTCTGCGAGGAAAGGCTGCACCCGGCATTGGTGTTTACTTTTAAGGTAACTGTAAAATTTCCCTGGGTAGTATATTGGTGGGACGGATTGGCACTATTGGAATGAGCAGTTCCGTCTCCGAAATCCCAATCGTAGGAAGCGATATCCCCAGCGCTGCCTGATGGTAAAGAGAAAGTAGTGTTCAATGGCACACATCCGTATCCTGGTGAAGCATTAAACTGAATATTGGGAGCATCTATATGAATGTATTTGGGTCTGGCAGCAGTATCAGCGCAACCGTTCGAGTTAGTAGCTATTAATGAAACATCATAATATCCTCCATTCGTATAGGTATGAGTCGGTTGCTGCAGGGAGGAAGTATCATTATCCCCAAAATTCCATTTCCAGGAAACCGCACCCTGGGAAAGGTTTTGAAAGGGCACAGCAGCAGGGGCTCCGCAATAAAACACACTGTCCGCCTTAAAATCTGCTTTAGGCGAAGGAAACGTAGTGATGGTTTTGGTAACCGAATCAGCACATCCGTTGAAGTTATTGACCAGCTTTACCTGGTAGGTTCCCGGCGCATTAAAAGAATGGCTTGCGTCAATACCATTCACCACAGTTCCGTCACTGAAAGTCCAGGTCGCAGAAACCGGCAGGGGGTTACTCGTATTCCTGAAATTAAGCGGCACGTTGGCGCAACCCTGAGGTATAATGAAATCAGAAGTAAAATTTCCGATATTAATATAGCCTTGCTTAGTGACGGTACTCTGGCACCCGCCCCCATTGACCGCAGCCGTCAGTAAAACCGTATAGTTTCCGGTTTGAGCATAAGTGTGGGAGACAGTTTTCCCCGTATCCGTTTTCCCATCTCCGAAATCCCAATGATAAGTAATGCTTTGCGCACTGGATGTGGTAGCAGTAAAGTTTACAGTAGCAGGGGCTGAACAGGAATACGTTTTGTCGGCAGAAAAATCAACAGTAACTCCCTGGTTGGTGACTACTTCCTTTGCAGCCTGATTACTTGAAATACAACCTGCCGTATTTTTCACCGTCAGTTTCACTGCAAAGTTCCCTGAAGTGTTGTAAGTATGACTTGGATTTTGTTGAGTAGAAAATGGGCTACCATCCCCGAAATCCCATTGCCAGCCTATGATGTTTCCGGTTCCTGCAGAGGATTGATCGCTAAAGTTGACTGTTAAAGGATAACAGCCCGAGGTAGTATCCATTGAAAACTTTACAGTTGGATTATTGTAAACGGTTACAGTACCCGTAGTAGTGCTGGAAGAAACACCATTGGAAACTGTAAGCGTCACTTTAAAGGTACCCGGGGAGGTATAAAAATGCGGGGGATTTTGTACAGTAACAGGGCCGCTTCCATCCCCGAAATCCCATAACCAACTGGAAGGATTACCCGCTGACTGATCTGTAAACTGTATAGAAGCCTGACCGCAGGCCGTAGGAGGATTTTCGGTAAACTTAGCCTGCACCTGGGCCTGGACCGTGGCTGGCAGCATAAATAGGAAAAAACAACCTATACCGCAAATTATTAATAAATAATGCGTTTTCTTCTTAAAGCTCCCCGGAAGAATGATGTGAGGCGGTTTTTTCATAGAAACGGGATAGCCTGTAAAATGAGGCTAAGTTACAAACGTGAACAGACTATTGCAAATTGTTGCGAGCACTCTCTTTCAACTCAGATAAACAGCTCCGATTTCACTTTCCCGTATATCCACACGAATATTCTCCTGTAAAGTAGTCGAAAGGGAATGACCTACATAATTAATGATCACAGGAAAAGCTTTATGCATCCGATCAACCAGTACTGCCGTCTGGATACTTTTCGGCAAACGCATCAGCAATGGTTTCATAGCGTACAACAAAGTTCTTCCCGAATTAGCCACATCATCTATCACGATAATCACCTTATCCGTAAAATCAATTTCAGGAGAAACAGTTACATTCACAGGACTTTGCCTGTCCAGGTTCAAATTAATCAGATGCAGCTTAAAAGGAGAAATATCTTTTAGTACTTCGGCCACACGCTCTGCTACCGCCATACCCCTGTCATAAATACCCGCAAGGATCAGCTCTTTCTCATCCATATTCCGCTCATAAATCTCATACGCCATCCGGCGTATTTTCCAGGCAATAACCTCCCTGTTTAAAATAAGCTCGCTATGATTTCCACCCATAATCGGATTTATTAATTGTTTAAATTAGGTGATATATAAATATTTCTATTAAATTAGCCTGTCAAATGTAGCGTATGCACATTATTCAGCAAGTTTTATTTATCCTCCTGTTTATCATTGCCGTTTATTTATTTACCCGAAAGGTAAGACAAATCAGGAGAAATATTTTTCTGGGTAAAAGCAAAAATATCCAGGATCATAAACGGGAACGGTGGCGTAATGTATTGCTTCTGGCATTCGGTCAGAAGAAAATGTTCCGTAACTGGATACCCGCCATACTTCATTTCTTCGTATATGCCGGCTTTATTATTATCAATATTGAGATCTTAGAAATTATTCTGGACGGGCTTACCGGAACACATCGCATGTTTTCTCCCTTGTTAGGTCCGTTGTATAACGTATTGATCGGATGTTTCGAAATACTGGCCATACTCGTCATTTTCGGATGTGCGGTATTTTTAATCAGGAGGAATATCCTGAGAGTAAAACGTTTTCAGCAAAGGGAAATGACCCGCTGGCCGAAGTCGGATGCCAATTATATCCTGATTATGGAAATAATCCTGATGTTGCTTTTTCTCACGATGAATACCACTGACAGGGAATTGCAATTACGTCATATTGTACATTACACTCAAACAGGACCTTTCTGGATCAGCGCTTTGCTGGCTCCTCTGTTCGGACAGGCTCACACCGGCACGCTCATTGGGCTGGAACGCGGCGCCTGGTGGCTCCATATCACCGGGGTGCTGTTTTTCCTGAATTATCTTCCTTATTCCAAGCATTTTCATATCATTCTGGCATTCCCTAATTCGTACTATGCCGACCTGGAGCCGAAAGGGAAAATGGACAATATGCCTGAAATAGAGCATGAAGTTCACCTGATGTTTGAGCCCCCCCCTCCTGATAATACCGCAACAGAGCCTCCCCCTCCCGGAAGGTTCGGGGCTAAAGACGTGCCTGATCTTAACTGGAAAAACCTGATGGATGCCTATACCTGTACCGAATGCGGCAGATGCACTGCTGCCTGCCCTGCCAGTCAAACAGGTAAATTACTCTCTCCACGCAAGATTATGATGGATACCCGCGACAGGATGGAAGAAATAGGAGAGCAGATCAATAAAAACGGAAAATTTGAGGGCGACGGTAAATCACTATTATATGATTATATCACTCCGGAAGAATTATGGGCATGCACTACATGCAATGCCTGCGTAGAAGAATGTCCCGTGAGCATTAATCCATTGGATATTATTCTACAATTAAGAAGAACAATGGTAATGGACGATGCCAAAGCGCCGGCAGAGTGGAATGCCATGTTCGGCAATATTGAGAACAATCGTGCTCCCTGGAAATTTTCACCGGAAGAAAGAGATAAATGGAGGGAGGATGTATGATGTGTGATCTGTGATGTATGATTTTATGATGTATGATTTTTGGAATGGTCAAACCCCAAACAAAAGTTATGGTAATAAAAACGATGGCTGAAATGGCAGCAGCAGGAGAATCGCCCGAAGTATTGTTCTGGGTGGGATGTGCAGGCAGTTTTGATCAACGCGCACAAAAGATCACAAAGGCTTTTGCTTTAATATTGGAGAAAGTAGGGATCAGGTTTGCCATCCTTGGAAATGAAGAAAGTTGCAACGGCGATCCTGCACGCAGAGCAGGCAATGAATTTTTATTTCAAATGATGGCTTACGGAAACATTCAGACACTCAATAATTACGGGATTAAAAAGATAGTCACTACCTGTCCGCACTGTTTTAATATCTTCAAAAACGAATATCCCGTTTTAGGAGGCCATTATGAAGTAATTCATCACACACAATTGTTACAGCAATTGATTGATGAAGGAAGGATTAAAATGAAAGAAGGTAATGCTTTTAAAGGGAAAAGGATTACCTATCATGATTCCTGTTATCTCGGCAGGGCGAATAATATTTATGAAGCGCCGCGGAAAGTATTGCAAGCATTAGATACGGAATTAGTGGAAATGAAGCATTGCCGCAGCAGAGGAATGTGTTGCGGGGCGGGGGGGGCGCAAATGTGGAAAGAAGAAGAAAAAGGCCATATCAGGATAAATGCAGCAAGAGTAAAAGAAGCCGAAGCCACAGGTGCATCCCTGATCGTATCCAACTGCCCGTATTGTATGACTATGCTTAGTGACGGCGTGAAGGCCAATGGCAGGGAAGAGGATTTGCAGGTATTGGATATTGCAGAATTAGTGGCACAGAGTATGGAGTAAGGAGCTGTCAGTTTATTTTGAACTACCTTCGCGGGCCATTGCAGGTACGAGTTAAAAGTTTTAAGAATGAAAACAGAAAATTGGAAAGCAGAGCTGCCTCAGGGATTTTCAACTGAATCGCGGGTTTGGATATATCAGGCCAACAGACAGCTTAATGAAAGTGAAACTAATCAACTAAAAGAAAAGTTGGATATTTTTTGTGATGAATGGATGTCGCATGGACGCCCGGTAAAAGGATGGGCAAAGATCCTGTTCAATCAGTTTATCGTTTTTATATCCGATGACACCCAGGACAGGCTTTGCGGTTCCGCAGTGGACAATTCCATTCGTTTTATCAAAGAAATTGAAAATCAGTTTGAACTCAGTCTTCTTGATCGGATGATGATGGCATTTTTGGTAAATGATCATATTAAAGTATATCCGGTAAATAAGATCAATCAAGCTTTGGAAAATGGACTGATCAATGAGGATACTCTCTATTTCAATAATACCGTTACTACTAAATCGTCTTTGGAGAATAATTGGATAATGAAGTTAAAGGAAAGTTGGCTGGCAAAGAAAATCAATCTGCCAAAGATGATTTAATTCGCTACAGGTGGGTTTTTGCAGCTATAATCTACACTTTTCACCATGAAAGATTTAATTATTCTACTAATGACATTTCTTTTTACACAATGTCAAAAGAACCCATCGGTACACTCACAGGCTTACTTAGATACCCTTGCTACGGACTTCTTCCATCGTGAAACGGGCTGGATAGCCAGCGATGGCGCTATCAGCATTCCTTTATCAACTGGAAAAGTATTGTGGCTTTTTGGTGACAGCCACGTCAATGATTACGATACCGCTACAAAAACAACCCCGTGTCTTTTTCAAGTGAGAAATTGTGCCATGCTTCAACCGAAAGGTGACTGGAATTGGCAAAACACGCAAACATTCATAGGTACAGGGCCGGGATTTAAAAATCTTTTTAAAAATAATCCTGATGACAATTACTGGTTTTGGCCCGGTTCGGGGTTTCAACTAAGAGATACAGTATATGTTTTTTTAGGCAATCTGAAACGTACCGGTAATGGCGCTTGGGCATGGGGAAGCGGCGGCCCGGATATGTGGGAAAAAATGACTATGCCTGATATGAAAGTGGTTGCTTATACCCCATTGCAGAATTTTGACAGTATCAGTTTCGGTGCAGGTTTCGTTAAAAATGAGTCAAGCGGATATATTTACGCTTACGGAGCAAAGTTGGACTTTATTTCGGGAGAATTATATGTGGCGCGAATTCAAATGAGTCATCCCAATGCACCCTGGCAGTTCTGGGATGGAAAGACATGGAATAATGATGTAACTAAAGCGGCAGGGATTGCAACCGGAGAGTCCAGTAGTATTTCGGTGAGCAAAGTGGGTAATCAATTTTTGATGCTTAGCTCGGAATTTAGTGTGGATTGTGATATGGGTAAAAGAATATTCGCCGCTACCAGCGCCAGCCCTACAGGCCCTTTCACCGCCAATAAACCTATTTACACAATTACGGACACTTTGGATGGACATTATCCGTTCTTTTATAGTGTTACAGCTCATCCCGAATACATCAAAAACAATGAATTGCTGGTTACCTATTGCATCAATGGTTACGGGAAATGTGTAAACATTTGTATTAACGGAAGAAGCGATCCAAATTATTACCGGCCACGCGGGATCAGAATCCCATTGAGTATTTTGCCTTAAAAATCAAAGCCAAATTCCTGTTGAGGCAACACACCTTCATGCTTTAGCAACCACTCTTTTCGCCAAAGCCCGCCCCCATATCCCGTGAGGCTTCCATCACTGCCAATGACCCGGTGACAGGGGATCACAATAGGAAGCGGGTTCTGTCCGTTGGCATGACCCACAGCCCTTATCGCTTTGACATTCCCGATACGTTTGGATAATTCGAGATAACTGAGAGTTTTACCGAAGGGAATATGTAATAATTCGAGCCACACTTTTTTCTGAAAACCGGTTCCCGTTATTTCCAGTGGCAAATCAAATTGTATCCTTTTTTTGTCAAAATATTCCTTTAACTGTTTCTCAGCCCTCCCGGTGAACTCATCAGGAAAATCTTTTTCATCCCTGCTTTCACAAAACCAAATGCCGGTCAATCCGTTACCCGACGAGGTCAATTTCAACCAGCCTACAGGGCTTTGATAAAAGGATTGAAAACCGTTTCCTTTATTGTCATTCATGATTCAAAAGTAGCATAAATCGTTTTAAATATTTCGTAATCGCTTTTACTGAATAATACAAAAATGATTTCTTTCAGCGTATGATTATTTTCCAGAAAATCGCCGACAGTAGTGATTGCAATCCGGGATGCCAGATCAAAAGGATATCCGTAAACGCCCGTGCTGACAGCAGGAAAAGCTATGGATCGCAACCGGTGATCCACTGCTAACTGCAAACTATTCCGGTAACAATTTTCAAGCAACTTGTACTCTTCATGACCGCCTCCATGCCATACCGGACCTACTGTATGAATAATAAATCTTGCCGGCAATAAATATCCTTTGGTGATCTTTGCCTCGCCGGTCCTGCAACCGCCCAATGTTTTACATTCTTTCAATAATTGAGGTCCTGCGGCCCGGTGAATGGCGCCGTCCACACCTCCTCCACCCAAAAGCGAGCTGTTGGCAGCATTCACAATAGCATCCACGCTCAGTGTGGTAATATCTCCCCGGATGATCTTTATTTCGGACATTATTAAAAGTTTTTCAAAATGTAAATACATTGCACTTTTATAGCTTTAAATTTACACAAAAAAGTTACATCATGAGCACGCAAATTACCTGCCCGAATTGTCATACGCGATTTAACCTCGAAGATGTGTTGACCGAAGATGTGGAGAAATCGCTTAAGCAACAATATGAGCAAAAGCTGAAAACCTCTGTGGAAAATCTTCAAAGAGAAAAAAAATTATTGGAAAAACAACAGAAGGATTTTGAAGAGAAAAAACAGCATGAGAATGAATTATTCAGCCAACGAATAGAAAAGGAAAAACAGAAGCTGCAGCAGGAATTGCAGGAACAAATCAGGAAATCCGTCAGCAGCGACTATGAAAACAGAATGAAGCTGATGAAACAAACGCTGGATGACAATGAAGAAAAGCTGAAGCTGGCCCGTGAAAAAGAAATGGAAGTATTGCAGCTTCAGCAAAGATTAAAAGAGCAAAGAAATGAAATGGATTTACAACTTCAGAAAAAATTATTGGAAAAAACAAAAGAAATAGAAGAAAAAGCGCTTAAGCATGCCCAGGATGAACAGGAATTGAAGCTGAAAGAAAAAGAGATGCAGATAGACCAGATGAAAAAACTGATTGAAGAGATGAAAAGGAAAAGTGAGCAAGGTTCTATGCAAATGCAGGGTGAGGCGCAGGAACTGGTGCTGGAAGATATCTTGCGGACCAGCTTTCCTTACGATATTATTTCTGAAATAGGGAAAGGTGTTCGCGGCGCCGATGTTGTGCAGGAAATCCGGAACAATTTAGGGCAAGCCTGCGGAACTATTATTTATGAAAGTAAGCGTACTCATTCATTTTCCGAAGGCTGGATTGAAAAACTGAAAACTGATATGCGGAGTATCCATGCCGATATCGCCATTATCGTTACGCAGGCTATGCCCAAAGACATGGAGCATTTCGGGCAAAAAAACGGTATCTGGATCTGTAAATTCCAGGATGCTGTCAGCCTGGCGCAGGTGCTGCGGGAAAGCCTTATTAAAATCCACCAGGCCATGAAAAGTCAGGAAAACAGGGGCGATAAAATGCAAATGGTCTATCAGTTCGTTACCAGTAATGAATTCCGCCATCAGGTGGAGGCTATTATGGACGGCTTTACACAACTTAAAAACAGCATTAATAAAGAACGTCTGCAGATGGAAAAAATATGGAAAGAACGTGAAAAACAAATTGATAAAGTGCTGCTGAATACCACACACATGTATGGCTCTTTTAAAGGGTTGGCCGGCGCGGATATTGGAGATGTGAAGCTGTTAGAAGGGGGAGAGGAAGAGTAGCAGGAGTCGGCAGAAGGCAGTTGGCAGTAAGCTGTAAGCAGTAAACAGTTCTGAAATCTTTCATTTTTCTCCCTTACTTCTTTTTCTCTTTTATCTTATAAGGACCCAAAATATAAAATCAGTAGGAAACAATTACTTTACTTGCAAAATCCTAATTCACCTTTATTAACACCATTGCAACTAATCTCGATTAAAGGAATATTTAACTTGTATTTCTATATTAGCCAGTATTTATATAAGCAGATTTTATAGCCTTTTTTAACCTAAAGAATTCTAAAATATCCGTGCTTCCAAAACTGATACCTGACGCCCGAAACCCGATACCATTGCCAACATAAAATGCAAAAAGCCATTCAGGCAAACCAGAATAGCTTTAAATATCTCTAAATGAAAGAAACAGCTTCTTATTTCCCTGCCAAGAAATCTTTTACTTTTTCCTTATGGACAATGGATTCTTTAAAAGCGTAGGAACCTGTTTTAGGTGAGCGAACGGTCCGGATCACTTTGGTCCAGGACTTAGCATCGGCATCCTGTGTACCTTTTCCGGCTTTGATAGCTGTTTTTGCCTGTTTTGCCATGACTTATAATTTTTATCAGAATGATGAATGATCTTACTTAATTTCCCGGTGAACAGTCACCTTTTTCATGATAGGGTTGTATTTCTTTAATTCAATACGCGCCGGTGTATTTTTCTTGTTTTTAGTGGTGATATACCTGGAAGTGCCCGGTAAACCGGTAGCTTTATGCTCCGTACATTCCAGAATTACCTGTACCCTGTTTCCTTTCCTGGCCATGATGTGAATATTTTTGTATAAAACTGCTTTTAATAATAATATTAAACTTTCTCTCCCGCTGCCCGCATCTCTTTCACCACAGTGCTTAATCCTTTTTTATTAATAGTACGGATGGCGTCTGTAGTCAACTTTAAGGTGATCCAACGATTTTCTTCCGTAAAATAATAGCGTTTTTTCTGTAAATTAGGCATGAACCGGCGTTTCGTTTTAATATTGGAAAAAGAAACATAATTACCGCCAACCGGTTTTCTTCCTGTAACCTGACAAACTCTTGCCATAACAATTGATTTAAAATGATTTGAGCCGGTTGTCCGGCGTTCTCCTGAATTTTGGAGTGCAAAAGTCCGATAATTTTATGGAAAAAACAAATTACCCGGAAGATTAATACCGGATATATACCGGATGACCGTATAAAACGCGGATGGAATCCTTGATGGTTGTGGTATCAGCCGCAGCCCCCGTGACCGGTACCGCTAAGCTGTACACACTTGAATCTTTCGTCCTCATAATGATCTTGTGGCCCCAACCGGTCAACTGGTTATAGCGCCGGATAGCCCGGGCACTGTCTGCCTCCTCAAACACCACTTCATAATGCAGCATGCCCGTATCGGATAGAGAAGGACTTCGCACATTCTTAGCCAGGGAATCGGGAGAGGCAGCTTTTTCTGACCGGGACGGGTCTGCTCCAACACTGTCAGGAGACTGTACAACATGATCATTCTTCTCATTTGTCACAATACGGGGGGAGTTGGTTTCTTCATGCGGAAGGAGGAAATATACCAGGGCTACTACGATCAGGATACAAATAATAACAATAATTGCCCCTCCGAAAGTCCTGCGCCCGCCGGAAGAATGAACCTCCTTTTCATGAAGAGGATCTTCCTTAATTTCCTGCCGAAACATTTCACCGGCCGTTTGCCTGCTTACATGCTGGGGTGCAGACAATAACTTCTCGGGCGTCACGATAAAGTCGCCATGCATACCCGGAATAATAGTGGCAATACCAGCGAAAGTGTAGGACTGCCGCATGTTAAGCATCTCTTTTGCTAAATCTGAAACAGAATTGAGATCAGCAACAGCCAGCGCTTTCATCTTCCTCGTTCTGGAGGTAATATATTCCACTAATACAGGATCCACGGGTTCGGATTGATTCGATACGAAAGAAATGCTGCCTTTAGGAAAAGCATGCTGGCGGCTCTCCTCCGGTACCGGAGGAGAATCCCCCGAAAGTTCCAGTCTTCCCAATGCGGGAATGCTGAGATACCTGTTCTCGTAAAAGAAAAAAGCTAATAAACCGGTTAAAGAATTGGTTTCTAACATATTCCGGCAAATTTAATAAACAATTTAACGTTATTTGCATAAAAAAGCTCTCTTAATTCAACAAGTTTTTGTTTAACCTGTTTAGATTGAAAATATATAGATTAAATTCATTAACTATATGACGCCGCGCGAATCCATATCTGTTTTTGACATTTTTAAAATAGGGGTCGGGCCTTCCAGTTCGCATACGCTGGGACCATGGAAAGCGGCTTTGCTATTTATTGACTGGTTAAAACAAAATGATTATCTGCATAGAGTAACCCGCATGGAAATCTTATTATACGGCTCCCTGGCTAAAACCGGAAAAGGTCACGGAACGGATATCGCAGTACAGTTGGGCCTTTGCGGAGAATACCCCGAAACTTTTGATGTAGAACTGATTTCATCACGAATATCCGATATCAAAACGAGGAACAAACTCCTTTTAGCAGGAATACAAGAGATAGATTTTAGCCCTGAAAAGGATATCCTTTTCTTAAAAAACGAATCATTATCCTTTCATCCTAACGGCTTAACATTCCGGGCCTTATTGCCCCATGGAGAAGCTTACGAACAAACTTATTTTTCCGTTGGCGGGGGATTTGTGGTGAAAGAAAATAATGACGGAGGCAATCCAAAAGCGGCTATCAGTCTTCAATTCCCCATAGACAGTGCAGATGATCTTCTTCATTGGTGCCGGAAAACGGGTTTAAGTATTGCAGAAGTTGTCATGGAAAACGAAAACTGCTGGCGCGATGAGGAAGAAACAGGAAAAGGTGTGATGAGGATATGGCAAACCATGCGCGACTGCATGTATCGCGGATGCAATAAGGGGGGGGAATTACCCGGAGGATTACATGTGGCACGCAGAGCATTCGCTTTGAATAAGAAATTATTAAAAGGAAGAACTTATGCTGATTATAATAGCTGGATTGCGGCTATCCGCGATGGAGGAAAAGACTTCGCCTACATTCTGGATTGGGTCAGTTGTTTTGCATTAGGTGTCAATGAAGAAAATGCTTCCTTCGGAAGAGTGGTAACTGCCCCCACAAACGGAGCCGCCGGTGTTATCCCTGCAGTGCTTCAATATTATATTGTTTTCCTCGATGGAAATACGGAGGAAAAAATTATCAATTTTCTACTGACCGCCTCAGAAATCGGCTGTATTTTCAAAAAAGGAGCTACCCTTTCGGCCGCGATGGGCGGATGCCAGGCTGAGATAGGCGTTTCTTCTGCCATGGCGGCGGCAGGCTTAACGGAATGTTTAGGCGGCACACAACGCCAGGCTCTGATGGCAGCGGAAATTACCATGGAGCATCATCTGGGGTTAACGTGTGACCCAGTAGCCGGATTAGTACAAATTCCCTGTATCGAAAGGAATACCATGGGTGCCGTAAAAGCGATCACCGCCTCCCAATTAGCATTACAAAGCAATCCCGATTTAGCAAAAGTATCTTTGGACACAGTCGTAAAAACCATGTGGGACACCGCTCTGGACATGAATACCAAATATAAAGAAACAGCCGACGGCGGGCTGGCTGTGCATATTCCCGTCAATTTACCCGAATGTTAACAAAAGAAAAAATCTTATTTTTGAAGATAAAAAATAAGTACTTACCTATGAAATTCAAGGTCATTACGGTGATAAATAACTTACTTAAACACCGTTATTAATGCAAAGATTCTTTGTCTTCCCTGTACTATTATTATTATTCGGCTTTCGTACCGTTCACGCACAACAATTTGGAGGCAACCCACCATCTACTAAATGGATGGAGATCAATAATGACAGCCTGCGCGTTATTTTTCCCCGGGGAATGGAAAAGCAGGCGCAACGGGTGGCCAATACGATCATGTATGAAAACAGGCACAACAGGGGATCTATAGGTAATAAAGAATTGAAATTAAATCTCGTGTTGCAAAACCGCACGGTTACTTCCAACGGGTTCGTCACTTTATCTCCCTTTCACGCGGTATTCCAAACCATGCCGCCCTCCGATAATTTTAGTTTAGGTAGCATGAACTGGTTGCAGGAGCTTAGTTTACATGAATACCGCCATGCTTTGCAGAACATG
The DNA here is from genome assembly GCA_004322015.1 of Chitinophagaceae bacterium. Taxonomy (GTDB): domain Bacteria; phylum Bacteroidota; class Bacteroidia; order Chitinophagales; family Chitinophagaceae; genus FW021-bin31. Next base: position 20,470 of record SCQT01000012.1, on the reverse strand, counting down.
AATTTCAGAAGTGGGATTGGCAGAGCCTTCTATGATATTTTCGGAGAAAACGGACAGGACTTTATCAGTAATTTGCTTATTCCAGACTGGTTCTGGGAAGGGGATGCGGTATTTATGGAAACATCGCTGAGCGACCAGGGCAGAGGAAGGTTGCCTTCATTTTTAGAGCCTTTCAAGAGCCTGTATTTCTCCGGTAAACATTATTCCTATGCCAAGATCAGAAATGGTTCTTACAGGGATATGGTTCCGGACCATTATCCTTTGGGGTACATGATGTCAGCTTACGGGAGAGATACCCTGGGACTTTATTTTTGGGAAATGGTGACCCAGGAAGCATTATTAAATCATCAGTTGACGAAGGTAATCAATGAAAAGTACAAACAACGACCCTTTCATCCGTTTAAGTATGGCATTTATCCTTTATCATCCGCACTGAAATATTTCACCGGTTATAATATCAAAGGCTTCTATCATCACTCTTTAGGCTATTTTTCAAAGCAATGGCAGAAGAATGCTGATGACCATATCATGACCCACACTGTGAATGTGATTAAAAATAACCACAGGACTTTGACGAATTATCGCTATCCGTATTGGTTACCCGATGGGAATATACTGGCGATAAACGAAGGTTATAATCGCCTGCCGAGAATTATAGAGATAGATACTTCAGGGGAAACCCGAACTATTGTGCAAATGGGTAACATCCAAAGCGATTACTATTCTTATGCAAATCATCATCTCGTATGGACAGAAATGCGGCCTGATGCACGCTGGGGATGGGTAGAATATTCAGTTATCCGGATATATGACATGAATACCCATCGCACCAAAACGCTTTCACACCATTCGCGATATTTTTCTCCTGCTTTATCTGCCGATGCCTCTAAAATAGTCACTGTACAGGTCACACCCGGCAATCAGACGAATCTTTTAATTATAGATGCTCACACCGGAAAGGTGACAGATACTTTGTCAAATCCTGATCATTATTATTATACTTATCCTGTTTTTTCTTTAAATGATCGTTTCATTATATCGGCGGTGAGAGATCAGTCGGGTAAAATGGCGCTGATAAAGCAGTCTGTTTTAAACCATGATATTGAGGCGCTCACACCGTTTGCCCATAAGCCTATCGGGCCTCCTGTTCCCGGGAAAAATTATATTTTCTTTCCTGCTGCCTTTTCAGATAATGTGCAGTTATATGCGCTCAAAAAGCAGCGCGGTCATTTATATCAGATAGCGGAAAGACCCTTGGGCAATTACAGCGTGACTGCAGATCCGGTTCATCATCGCCTTATCTTTGACGAATATGCAGCCACCGGCTATCACATAGACAGTATTCCTCTCAACCCTGCAGCATGGCGGCCAGTTGATACCACACAACTATCCGTCATTAGAAATCCCTTCGTACCTGAAGCGCTGAAAGCCGAAGGCGGAGAAATCCTGACCCGCATCCCTGATCATATATACCCGGTAACTAAATATAACGGAATAAAACATCTGGTCAATATTCATAGCTGGTCATTCCTGCCGGCTTATCCGGATGTGGGTATCTATCTCCAGTCTCAAAATGTGCTGAACACTTTGCAATGGAATGCAGGAGGAGGATATAATTTTAATGAAAACAGCCCGTTTATTGCCGCTAATCTTGCTTATGGGGCTTTATTTCCCATATTTCAATTAGGGTACGCCACTCATTTTAATCGCAGCGGCTATATTAACCAGGACACTACCGTTATGTGGAACGAAACTAATTTCTCTGCAGGCTTCACCATTCCGTTAAATTTATCATCCAACCTGTACAACCGTTCACTCTCTTTTGGCGCCACATTCAATACAAATGCGTCAAAATTTCAACCATCCACAGCCATCAAAAGAACTACTGCCGATGTTAATTACTTAGAAGAATCACTCAGCTTTTCTAACGGGCGCATCACTACGGTACAACAGGTTTACCCAAAGTTTGGACAGAGTATTTCTCTGGATTTTCAACACACCGTTAACCAAATCTTTGCCAGGCAATTCACCGGAAACCTGGCTCTTTTCTTTCCGGGGTTATTCAGGAATAACAGTTTATACTTTATCGCCGCTTTTTCTGAAAAAGATAATAAGAAGCAGTATAAATTTACTGATAATTTTTTATATCCTAACGGTTATAGCGCGGTGCCTTACCAAAAAATATACATGTTGGGCATTAATTATCAATTCCCGCTGGCATATCCTGACTGGGGAACTACCTGGGCGTACTTATTGCGATTGCGTTTAGAAACCTTTTTTGATTATAGTCATGCCGGTATGTTGCCCGGTATCAATCCCGCCAATGATATTTTCCGCTCAGTGGGCGCTACCCTCTATTTAGATACACGTCTATTTACCGACCAGCTTCTCATTCCAATAGGAATCAGGTACAGCTATTTATTGGATAGAGATTTAACTGATCCTGGAAGAAAAGGGAGAGTAGAGATTACAGTGCCTGTTTCTTTCTTCTGATCCAATCATTAATACCTGATCGCTTGCCCTTTTGGAGGAATGGAACTTTCAATAAAATTCCTCAGGTCTTCACTCGCTTTTTTCAGATCATCTTTTCGCAAATACATCATGTGGCCACTGCGGTAACCTTTCCATTCCATTCTGTTTTTCAGTTTGCCGTTGCTGTCTATCTGCCACATGGAATATTTGGCATTAAAATATTCACAGGCGCCGTCATAATATCCTGACATGACCAACAGATGCAGGGCAGGATTGGATAACATCGCGCTGCGAAGCTGCTCACCGGTATAATTATCTTTATCGTCCCAGGGGAATACAGGGCCGAACATATTATATTTCAGATCCGTTTTGAAATTTAAAACATCTCTTAAATAATAGTTGATGGCAGGTGTAAAAGCATCGAGCCATGAGGTGAGTTCCGCATTATAGTCAGGATGTGTACCGGCGTTTTCCTCATCCTCACCTAAATAACGCGAGTCTAATCTGCCAACAGTGTAGCCTGAATCACGCAGAAGATCTTTCCAGAAAAAAGAGGGAGGAATGATCAGGTTATGTTGCAAAATATGTTTTTCCGGCAATCCGGAATATTTGGAGATCATTTCTGCTGCCTTCTCTTTATCCTGTACACTTAATGATCCGCCTCTGGCTAAAACGGGGATGTAATCGTTGATCGTGTATTTCTCCACCTGCGGTAAAATATCCGCCAGGTCTTTCTGCTGCAGATCAGGTGATAAGGCCTTATGATACCAGGCAGTGGCTGCATAGTATGGAAGATTTAATGCCTCGTTCACGGGCCCGTCCCTTTTTATACCTAAATCTGTAGGTGATACTAAGATCACTCCGTCCAAATACATCCATTCAGCATTCTGCAAAGCATCCGCCATCCCCGAAACGCGTGTGGTGCCGTAACTCTCTCCCAACAGAAATTTCGGCGAACGCCAACGCCCTTCACGGCTGACGAAAGTACTGATCCAGTCAGATAAATATTTAATATCCGCATTCACCCCGAAGAAGACACCATGATCCGCCTTAGGATCCAGTATACGGGAGAAACCGCAATTAACGGGATTCACATAGACGATATCTGCAATATCCAAAATGGAATATGGATTGGCAGTCACCCCATAAGGCTGAACAGGATAACCTTCATCACTGACCTTTAATCTCACGGGCCCTGTAAAACCTATATCCTGCCAGACACTCCCCGTGCCGGGTCCTCCGTTAAAAGAAATAAGCAACGGACGATCTTCTCTGTCTTTGACATCATTCCGTTGATAATACACATAGAACAGGGAAGCAATTACTTTTCCGTCTTTATCCCAAACCGGCTGCGTGCCTGCAGTGGCGGTATAAGTAAAATGCTGACCATTGATCGCAGCTTCATGGTCAGTCACCACCACTGTATCCGGCGGCAGCCTGAGTCCTTCAGACTTTTCCAGATGAGATATGTCAGTTTTCGGCTTTTCATCAGCCTTATTTTGTGCTCTTGAACCAGTAAAGGAGAAAGCGGCAATTAAGAAAACAAGGAGAAATGTTTTTTCCATCTATACATGTTTTTTGAAACGATAAAAGTACGCCATCCATCTCCCAATAAAAATAATATTTTCCATGAATGGTTAAAAAGTATTTCTTTTAAAATCCGTACTTTGCGCATGTTTTAAGGACATAAACTATTGATAACATGAAATACCTTCCTTTAAATCCCCGACTTTTTACAGAGAACAGGAAACGTTTTGTAAAAGAACTCGCACCCAATTCCATTGCCATTTTTAATTCCAATGACGAAGTCACTTCCAATGGAGACGCTTTGTATGCTTTTAAGCAAAATGCAGATCTTTTCTGGCTCACCGGTATTGAACAGGAAGACACTATGCTGGTGCTGTATCCCGATAATCCTGACCCGAAACATCGCGAAGTCTTAGTATTAGTCCACCCGAATGAACTAAAGGAAAAATGGGATGGTCACCGGTTAACGGCTGAAGAAGGCAGGAAAATATCCGGTATTCAAAAAATTGTATGGTTAGATGAACTGGAACCACTGGTTCAGCGCTGGATGCACGAAGCTGAAAATGTATACCTGAATACCAACGAAAATGACCGGAAAGGTAATACTCCTCCCACACGGGATTATCGTTATGCCAAAAAAATGAGAAAGGAATATCCCCTGCATCAATATCACCGGGCTGCACCCATTCTGAAGCGCCTTCGTTCGGTAAAAACCAGGTATGAAATCGAAGTGATGCAAAAAGCGATTGACATTACAGAAAAGACCTTTCGCCGTTTGTTGAGATTTATAAGGCCCGGCGTTTGGGAATATGAGATTCATGCGGAGATCGTGCATGAATTTTTACGTAACCGGTCGGCAGGAGAAGCCTATGGTTCCATTCTCGCGAGTGGCGACAGGGCAAGAACGTTGCATTATGTTTTTAATAATGAACAATGTAAAGACGGCGAAATAATTTTAATGGATTTCGGCGCAGAATATGGCCACTATAATGCGGATCTGACACGCTCCGTTCCTGTCAACGGGAAATTTACCAAACGTCAAAAAGAAGTATATAATGCCTGTTTGCATTTACATAAATTTGCCAAAAACTTATTAAAACCAGGACTCACTATCCAGGAATATCATAATAAGATCGGGGTGGAAGCAGGGAAAGTTTTCGTGAAAATCGGTTTATTGACACCGGCAGATATTAAAAACGAGGATGCCGAAAACCCGGCTTACAGGAAATATTTGTACCATGGCATTTCACATCATCTTGGAGTGGATGTGCATGATCTTGGACCATCTTTTTTCCGCCCGATACCTGATGGCGCCGTGCTGACTGTGGAACCCGGCATTTATATAGAACAAGAACATTTAGGTATTCGTATTGAGAATAATGTGTGGATAAAAAAGTCAGGTAACATAGACCTGATGAAAAACATTCCAATAGAAGCGGATGAGATTGAAAGATTAATGAAATAAAAACGTTATAAACTTTCCCCTCCGGGGGACCGAGGGGGCCATGAAACATCTTCCCAATATTTTAACTTTAGCCAATCTCTTTTGCGGGACCCTGGCTATTATTTTTGCTTTACATGCACCTTCCTTTATCGCCACTTATCAGGGACAGGATTATATGGTTACCGCTCCTCCTCCGGTATATTGGGCCTCAGTGATGATCGGCATTGCTGCGATATGCGATTTTCTGGATGGATTTGCAGCGCGTTTATTAAAAGTCAGTTCACCTATCGGTAAAGAGCTGGATTCCCTGGCAGATGTCGTTACGTTTGGAGTAGCGCCGGGTATGATCATGTACCAGTTGCTCCGCGGCGCGTGGATGCAACAGCCCGATGCGATGGAAGTGAGTTTACTGAGTGTGTTACCTGCTCTGCTGATCCCTTGTTTTGCGGCTTTGCGTTTGGCAAAATTCAACCTGGATGAACGTCAACATACGGAATTCAGGGGTGTCCCCACACCTGCTATCGGCTTGCTGATAGCCTCTTTCCCTTTATTAATGTTATATGATCATACTGTACTACACGTCTGGCTGCAAACTATTTGGCTCTTATATGTACTCATTATTCTGCTTTGCATTTTGATGGTTTGTGATATTCCATTCTTTAGCCTTAAAATCAAAGGTTTTTCCTGGAAGAATAATGTATTGCGGTATGTTTTGATTATCCTTGTTTTGATCAGCATTCCTTTTCTGAAATGGGGAGTCGTGGCTTTTGCTTTTGCCTTATATGTGGTGCTTTCTCTCGGAAAATACTGGTTTTTTCCTGATTAGCGCTAAGAAAATTTCAACCTGAAACCTGAAGCATATCTTTTTTATTCCTGGGATTTTTAGTATCTTTACAAATAGATATTAAAGAACAGAAGTTTACCTCAAATGGTTATTCAAACATTAAATGGTCACATAGAAACTACCCCCGGGATAAATGGTGGAAAAGCCCGCATTTCAGGTCGCCGAATCACTGTTCAGAATATCGCAATATGGCATGAGCGTTTAGGAATGAGTGCTGATGAAATTGCCACAGAGTACTCGCTCAATTTATCAGAAGTATATGCAGCACTTACTTATTACTATGATCATCGTGAACAGATTGATCAGTCAATTCATGAGGATGAGGGTTTTGCAAGTAGCATGAAGGCAAATATTCCTTCCAAACTTAAAAATAAATTTCGCGATTGATACAATTTTACATGGATGAGCAGGTTGCTATTGCCATAGCTAAGGGATTGAAGCGTCGCGGTATTGATGTGCTTACATCGCAGGAGGCGGAAATGTTAGGAACTTCAGATAAGGATCAACTTGAGTTTGCCAAAAGTTGTCAAAGGGTTCTGTTTACTCAGGATGTTGATTTCCTGAAATTACATGCTTCAGGCACAAAACATACGGGAATCGTTTATTCACGACAAGGGACGAACATCGGTGACATTATCCGGAATTTACAACTGATTCACGAAATCCTTGATGTAACAGACATGAAAGATCATGTAGAGTTCATATAAAGTGTGCCATTAACTGAGATGTAAACCCCATGCCGAAATATTACTATAAAAGAAAGACACTTGGAAAGTCTGAGACAAAACCATAGGTTTGCAAAAAATTAAACGATGACTTTTACAGCCTTCATCAATATCATGCCCTTGAAAGAATTACTGGATCCGCAGGGGAAAGCAGTGATGGGCGGATTGAAAAATTTAGGACTGAGAGGGGTGCACGATGTAAGAATAGGAAAACGCATTACTTTACAGATTGATGCTGAAAATAAAGAAGCGGCTAAACAGACCGCTGAAGAAGCCTGCAAAAAATTGTTGGCCAACCAGGTGATGGAATATTTTGAGGTGGAAGTGAAATAAGGTTTCCATACATCAGACATCACTAAATCAGAGATCGTACATCACAGATCAAAAAATGTCCCGGCTATATCTTATACCTACGCCTATCGGCAACCTTGGCGACATCACTTACCGTGCTGTTAAAATATTAAATGAAGTGGGTACCATCCTGGCTGAAGATACCCGCACCTCTTCCGTTTTATTAAAACATTACCAGATATTCAAACCACTCACTTCCTATCATCAGCATAATGAACATCAGATAACGGCAACCATAGTTCACCGCCTGCAGCAGGGAGAAACAATGGCATTGCTGACGGATGCAGGAACGCCGGGTATTTCAGATCCCGGATTTTTATTGGTACGGGAGTGTATCAAAAATGGTATTTCAGTAGAATGTTTGCCGGGAGCCACTGCTTTTATCCCCGCATTGGTCAACAGCGGCATCCCCATGAACCGCTTTGCTTTTGAAGGATTTTTACCCCTAAAAAAGGGAAGGCAAACCTTGTTGAAAAAACTGGCCGAGGAAGAACGAACCCTGATCTTCTATGAATCGCCTATGCGTTTAGTTAAAACATTAGCTGAATTTATCTTTTATTTCGGAGCAGCACGTGCCTGCTGTGTGAGCAGAGAACTAACTAAAATATTTGAAGAAAACAAAAGAGGTACTTTAAGCGAAGTGCATGATTATTTCAAAGATAAAAAAGTGAAGGGAGAGATCGTAATCGTGGTGGCGGGGAGAGAAGGATAGGCAGGAGCAGTCGGCAGAGGCAGTCCCGAATCTTCGGGAGCAGGAGCAGTCGGCAGTGGCAGTAAGCGGTAAATAGTTAGTGGTAAATAGTGACAATAAGCGGTAAGCAGCCCCAAATTTTCGTCCCGAACTTTCGTCCCGAACTTTCGGGAGTGGTATATTGAAACTTCTGTTATACAGTTATAAAATATGTAGAATGATCTATCAAATAACCAGGAACAAGCAACCAGCAACAAGTTTTACAAATCCTTAACAGTTCATTCCGGCATATACTTTGCCCGTTCCTTTGACGTTTATACATTTGCATACTATAAAAATATCTGAAATGAAGAAAATAGCTTTTATATTCACTTTTGCGATAGCATGTTTTTGCATTTCACACAATACAAATGCTCAGGTACGAGCTTTACCAGACGCAGTAAAAGATGCATTTACCCAGCAATATCCGCATGCTGACAGCGCACATTATGAGGATAGGCTGGTTTTTGTATTGGTGCATTTCTACCAGGGTGACAGTGCCAGCACCGCAAAATATACCTCCAAAGGCTTATGGCAATGGACGGAGACAGCTATGCGTTTTTCCTCACTTCCCAGAGAAGTGCAGGATGGCTTCAATAAAAGCAAATACCTCGGCTGGCAGGTTGATCATACTTTTTTAGTCAATATGCCCGGAAATATTACGCGGTATAAATTACAAATAGAAAAGAGCGCCATTCAGAAACGTAATCTTTTTTTCAATACCCGGGGAAGAATGATCAGTGATAACATCACGATGTACTGACAGGTATTTTTTTGCTTTTTCTAATTTCCTCAAACCCTTGATTATGAAAGTTTATTGTACCCTCATTTCCCTCCTTTTCATAGCCATATCCATCCCTTCCTTTGCCCAACAGGGTTACTGGCAGCAGCATGTGGACTATACAATGGATGTAAGAATGAATGTAGAGACGAATCGTCTTACCGGTATTCAGTATCTGGCTTACACCAATAATTCTCCCGACACGCTTCATCGTGTATTCTTTCATTTATACTGGAATGCGTTTCAGCCGGGAAGCATGATGGATGTGAGAAGCCGCGAGTTAGGAAGATTTGTTCTTGGGTTAAGTCCTAAAGGAGATACTGTTCGCGATTGGGACAATCGCGTGCGTGACCGCATCGCACATTTGACTTCGGATGAGATCGGCTATGACAGCGTGAATAGCATCAGGATGAATGGCGTCCCCCAAAGGATGATTTATCATGAAACTATCCTGGAAATTCCCCTGAGCACACCCATTCCCCCGAAAACAAAGGCTGTTTTCGATCTGACGTTCAAATGCCAGGTACCGGTACAAATAAGGCGCAGCGGAAGAGATAACGCAGAAGGCATCCGTTATTCCATGAGCCAGTGGTATCCGAAAATGTGCGAATATGATTATACGGGCTGGCATCCCACCCCTTATATTGCCCGTGAATTTTACGGCGTATGGGGAAATTACGATGTCAGCATCACGATTGACAAAAACTATCTGTTGGGCGCTACAGGATACCTGCAAAATGCACAACAGATCGGTGATGGTTACGGGAAGCCCGGAACTAAAGTGATCCGTCCCCGGACTGCAGATTTAACCTGGCATTTTTATGCACCCAATGTGCATGATTTTGTATGGGCAGCGGATCCGGATTATGAACATATTTCAGCAGTGGCTGGCAATAAAGCCCATACTGTTATCCATGTAATTTACAAGAAGGATTCCGCTAAAGACCAGGCCTGGCATGATCTCCTAAAAGCAGCCATTCGTGTACTGCCATTTATCGAAAAACATTTCGGACCTTATCCCTTTAAGCAATATTCCTTTATACAGGGCGGGGATGGCGGCATGGAATATCCCATGGCTACTTTGATCAAAGGTCCAAGCCTTGGAACCGCCTTTCATGAATGGATGCATAGCTGGTATCAAATGATGATGGGAACAAATGAATCATTAGTCCCCTGGATGGATGAAGGTTTCACAACTTATGCCGAGGGGAAAGTGTCAGATTATTATTATCACGCTTTTGCTGATTCAGTTTTTAAAAATGATCCCGAAGGAAGGAAGAAAACATTAGACAGATTGGATCGGGAGCTTCCATTAGGTGAATCAGGGGCTTACCGCGGATACTTCCTTTTAGTGAAAAGCGGATTGGCAGAACCGATGACTACACATGCCGATCATTACAGGACAAACTTTGCTTATGAAGAAAATGCCTATTCAAAAGGAGCTGTATTCCTGGAACAATTAGGATACATTGTCGGTGATAAAGTTTTAGATAAAATCTTATTGGAGTATTATAAAGAATGGAGTTTTAAGCATCCCGATGCAAATGATTTTATCCGTGTGGCAGAAAAAGTAAGCGGCATGAAGCTGGATTGGTATGAAGAGTATTGGATCCGCGGCACCAAAACTATTGATTACAGCATAGATGCCGTGCTGGATGAAAAGGACACAACAAAAATACTTTTACGCCGCATTGGTGAAATGCCTATGCCTATTGATTTATTGGTTACTTTTAATGACGGGCATCAGGAAATGGAATATATCCCTATGTATATGATGTTTGGCCAAAAGCCGGATGAGAATCCTGCTATCAATCGAGAAACATACCCGGCCTGGCCATGGACGAATCCTGTTTATGAAATCACATTACCGGTGAATAAATCCAAGATCAGGCGCATCGAAATAGATCCTACGCAAAGGATGGCTGACGTGGACAGAAGTAATAATAAAATAGAATTTTAGTCTAAAAGAGACTTTCCCCTCCTTTTTTAAGATGCTATGTTGGTTTTTCAATGAAAATATTACCTTTGGATATTATGTTTTGTTAACTAAAATGAATTTTTATGAAAAAAGGCGGAATCCTTATTATAGTCATTATCGTTATTCTGATATTATGGGTAGGTTGCGGAGCAATCAATACCAATAATAAATTGGTACCGATGCAACAGGATGTACAGGGCAAATGGGGGCAGGTAGAGAACCAATATCAACGCAGGATGGACCTGATCCCTAATTTGGTCAATACCGTACAAGGCGCTGCCAACTTTGAAAAATCAACCCTTACGCAGGTTATTCAGGCAAGAGCGGCAGCCACTCAAATCAAGGTTGATCCGAATGACCTCAGCCCTGAAAAAATCAAAGAATTTCAGGCGGCACAGGGCCAGCTTTCACAGGCGTTGGGCAGGTTGATGGTTGTGTCAGAACGTTATCCGCAACTGACAGCCACACAAAATTTCCGTGATCTCCAGGCACAATTAGAGGGTACAGAGAATCGAATAGCCGTGGCAAGGATGGATTTCAATAATTCCGTGCAGACTTATAATTCTGAACTTGGACGTATTCCAACTTCCTGGTGGGTATCTTTGTTTTACAAAAATAAATTCAAAATAAAAGGATTTTTCCAGGCGGAACAAGGCGCGGAAAGAGCTCCGCAAGTCAACTTTGGAGGCAATAGTAATACGCCGGCTGCCGGCGCTGCCCAAGCGTCCGATAGTACCCGGTAATTAGAAAAACATTTTTAATCCGTTGAAAGGTGCCATTATTTAAAAAGAAACCGTTTTTCACTGAACCTCAGAGCCAGGAAATCGTGCAGGCTATCAAAGAAGCTGAACGGATGACCTCCGGCGAGATCAGGGTATTTGTAGAACATCACTGCCGGTTTGTAAATGCTGTGGACAGGGCTTTTGAGATCTTCGGAAAATTACAGATGCACCAAACTAAATATCACAATGCAGTATTGGTGTACCTGGCATTGAAAGACCGTCAGTTTGCCATATTAGGCGATGAAGGCATTCATCAGAAAGTAGGCGATAATTTTTGGAAACAGGAGCTGATTGATCTTGGAAAATATTTTCGCGAAAACCGGTTTGTGGATGGAATCGCTAATTGCGTGACTGAAATCGGAGAATCGCTTAAGCAATATTTCCCTTATGAGTCGGATGGAGAAAATCAACTTCCGGATGATATTGTTTACGGAAGATAACCAGGAATTCAATGAATTATATACATAAAAAAGGCGGATCATCCATTCGAATACCAGTTATTTTCCTGCGGAAGGGTCTGTTCGCGGGATTATTATTTTTATTTCCTTTTTTTCAGGTACAGGTTTTGCTTGCGCAAAATATACCTGCGAAGCCCAATCCGCCGAGGTTAGTCAACGATTTCGCCAATATGCTGATGCCTTCCCAGGTAACGGCGTTAGAACAAAGGTTAGATACCTATAACGACAGCACTTCCACTCAAATTGTCATGGTAACCGTACCTACCGTAGGCGATTATGCCATGGTGGATTATGCGGTAAAGCTTGGCAGAGAATGGGGAGTCGGCGGCAAGCAATTTAATAACGGAATCGTCATCCTTGTTTCACAAAATGATCATAAAGTTTTTATTGCCACCGGTTATGGCATGGAAGGTTCAGTTCCCGACGCGGTGTGCAAAGAGATCATTGATAATGTGATCATCCCTAATTTTAAACAGCAGAATTACTATGAAGGATTAAATGAAGCTGTTAACTATATTATTGCTGCTGCAGCCGGACAGTACAAAGCCCCGCCAAAGGCAAACAATGGCGGAGGAGGTGGCGCCATCTTCTTTATTATCTTTATCCTGATCATTTTGTTTGTCATTTTCATCAGCCGCGGCGGCGGCGGAGGCGGTACGATGTACAGCCGGAGAGGTTCCGGTTTAGGTTCGTTCCTTGGCGGCATGATTGCCGGTAATATCCTTGGCGGCGGTTTCGGAGACCGGGGCGGCGGAGGCTTCGGAGGTGGAGGCGGATTTGGTGGTTTCGGCGGAGGCAGCTTCGGCGGAGGAGGTGCAGGCGGAAGCTGGTGAGAGTGCACACTACAACGCACAAACGTCCGATTCCATTTTTAATCTAAAAACAAAAAGACATGACATTTTTAAAAACCGTCCTTTCTTATAAAGGATACGCATGCACTTTATTAGCCGTGGCAATGTTTTCGGGTTGTATAACTTCCAAAAAATTAGACCGGTTTATCGCCGGGCAGTATGGGAATGAATTACCTAAGTTATCAAAAACGAGATATGATAACATCAGCGTTACTGCTTCCTTGCCTTATAATGCTACCGGTTTATCTAATACGGTGGTGAAATACAGCCACCTATTGCCGCTTCTCTTTTACTGGCAGATCAAACGTCAGAATATATGCACTATGAATCCTGCTATTTTTGTGAATAAATTCACGAATACTATTTCATTGGAGGCCAGAAGATGGATCGGCCCGAAGCTGGGCAATGAAAAATTAAACCTTACCGTAGAACAGCTACCGAATATTTTTACCATAGATGATAAAGGGCACATGATATGGGTAGTATTATATGCATTCGGCTGGGATAAAATGTCTGTGCGACCTCAGCTTGCCGACCTGGTAGTTTCCTATAAGCTGTCAGATGGCGATCATATAGTTAAAACAGGAGAGGTATCTGTTCCCGATGCACAGCAGGGTGTTGGAATAAAAATGCTCGAATCATGGAAAACAGCGACCTCGGAATTCGTCTCAGGTTATAATTATGAAATAGCAAAAATGTCTCGCTCCTGTATGCAAGAACTGGCTAAAGAATTGTAAGATTATTCGATTATGGGATCAGTAGATCTACAAAAGTATTAACGTCAATACTTATTAATTTCTCGTACTCCAGCGAATTTTCCAATATCACTCGCTGTCGCTTTTCCGGAAAGATACGCGCCAGGTTCATTTTATATTTTTCTATTAATTTAGGTATTCCCTCTTCTCTCCTTCGCTTATGGCCGATAGGATATTCTACCACCACTTCATCCAGCACGGTTCCATCGTTAAGCTCCACAGTCAAAGCGTTGGCAATAGAACGTTTTTCGGGATTATGATAATCTCTCGTAAACTGCATGTCTTCCACACATTCCATCTTATCCCGGAGGATATCAATCCTCGGATCGGCGGCCACTCTGTCTTCATAATCCGCTGCCGTTAATCTTCCAAAAATCAGGGGAATTGCTATCATATACTGAATACAATGGTCGCGGTCAGCAGGATTATACAACGGACCTCTTTTATCTATGATGCGAATGGCGGCTTCATGTGTGCGGATGGTGATTTTTTGGATATCATCCGTCGTTTTTCCCTGCTCTTTTAATTTTTCATGTAAGGTCATGGCGGCTTCCACTGCTGTTTGAGCATGGAACTCAGCCGGGAACGATATTTTAAATAATACATTTTCCATCACATAAGAACCATACTCACGCTGAAACTTAAATTCATTTCCTCTGAATGAAACGTCATAGAATCCCCATGTTTTTGCCGTCAGTACAGATGGATAGCCCATTTCGCCCGTTTGGGCCATCAATGCGAGGCGTACCCCCCTGGAAGTGGCATCGCCCGCAGCCCAGGATTTACGGCTGCCTGTGTTGGGAGCATGGCGATAGGTTCTCAGGGATTGCCCGTCCACAAACACTAAAGATATAGTATTGATCAACTCGTCGCGTGTTAACCCAATCAGCTTCCCAACCACAGCCGCTGATGCTAATTTTACTAAAAGTACATGATCAAGTCCAACCTTGTTAAAGGAGTTTTCAAGCGCCATCACTCCCTGAATTTCATGAGCCATGATCATGGCTTCCAGCACCTGGTTCATTTTCAAAGGTCTCTTTCCTTCGGCAATATTTGTTCTTGATAACCAGTCAGCAGTAGCTAAAATACCTCCTAAATTATCGGAAGGATGTCCCCATTCAGCAGCTAAGAAAGTATCGTTAAAATCCAGCCACCGAATGATGGTCCCTATATTGAACGCCGCCTGCACAGGATCCAACTGAAAGGATGTTCCCGGTACTTTAGCCCCATTCGGAACTATTGTTCCTTTTACAATGGGGCCTAACAGTTTCGTGCAGGCAGGATAAGTTAATGCTTCCATGCCACATCCGATGGTATCTAAAAGGCAATAATGGGCAGTCTTCCGCGCTAACTCACTTTTAATTTTGTAGTTTAATACATAATCCGCTATATTCGTTAATACTTTATCGGGCCGCCCCCTTTTATTGGAAATGAGTGATGACATGTTTGATAGATTATTTTAGCTTAATCGGCTATTAGTTTTACTTTATCATTCAGAAAATCCAGCCTTTTACTCTCTCTTCTCAATAGGTATAAACTCTTTATTTTCAGGTCCTGTATAATTAGCGCTCGGACGAATGATCTTACCATCCTGTCTTTGTTCCATCACATGAGCGCTCCATCCGGTAGATCTTGCAATCACAAACAGCGGAGTAAACATCAGTGTTGGCACTCCCATAAAATGGTACGAAACCGCTGAGAACCAGTCCAAATTCGGGAACATTTTTTTCTCCCGCCACATGACGGTTTCTATTCTTTCAGCTACATCAAAGAGCAACCTGTTACCCGCTTCTTCAGAAAGCTTTTTAGCGACTTTCTTAATGACTGCATTCCTGGGATCCGACACAGTATAGACAGGATGCCCGAAACCAATGATAACTTCTTTATTAGCCAATCGCTTAAGGATATCTTCTTCTGCTTCATCCGGAGAATGATAACGGCTTTGAATATCAAATGCTACTTCATTGGCTCCGCCATGCTTCGGACCCCTTAAAGCGCCAATGGCTCCCGTAATGGCGGCATAGATATCCGAACCTGTGCCGGCAATTACCCGTGCGGTAAAAGTCGAAGCATTGAATTCATGCTCTGCATACAGATTAAGCGAGGTTTGCATGGCTTTTACCCAGGAATCGGACGGAACTTTACCATGCAGTAAATGCAAAAAATGCCCCCCTATAGTATCATCGTCTGATTCCACTTCTATTTCTTTTCCATTGTGTGAGTAATGATACCAATACAACAAAGCTGAAGCGAAAGAGGCTAATAATTTGTCTGCTATATCCCTGGCTCCTGCTGCACTGTGGTCCTCTTTCTCCGGATGCAGGGCTCCCATGACAGAAACTGTCGTTCGCATCACATCCATGGGATGAGCAGCGACAGGCATATTTTTAAGAACAGATTTCAATGCCTGCGGCAGTCCTCTCAGGGATCTTAATTTATTCTTGTAGGCATTTAGTTGTGCATGTGCAGGTAATTGTCCATAAATAAGCAGGTAAGCCACCTCTTCAAACTGAGCTTTTTCTGCCAGGTCAAGGATATTATATCCCCTGTAATGCAGATCATTTCCGCTTCTTCCCACACTGCACAATGCCGTATTCCCTGCAGCCACACCCGAAAGCGCCACACTTTTTTTAGGCTTAAATACTCCTTCATTATTTGCCATTTTCATCCTTTTTAAACAGGTTATCTAATTTTTGTTCATAGGCATAATATCCTATGCTGCGGTAAAGCTCTTCCCTGGTTTGCATAGTGTTTAGTATATTTTTTTGTGTACCGTCTTTGCGGATATGCTCATACACATTTTGAGCGGCCTTATTCGCGGCACGGAAAGCGGAAAGTGGATATAAAATCAACCCCACTCCCGCCCTGCTTAATTCATCCACCGTGTACATGGGGATCATACCAAATTCGGTAATATTTGCCAATACAGGAATGCCTGTGGCGTCCACGAACTCTTGATAATAACTCAAATCCGGTACAGCCTCTGCAAAGATGAAATCTGCACCGGCTTCTTTATAGGCAACTGCTCTCTCCAGCGTTTTTTCCAAGCCTTCCTTTGCAAAAGCATCTGTTCTGGCGCCGATCACAAATTGATTATCCGTGCGGGCATCCACTGCAGCTTTCAGTCTGTCCATCATTTCCTCTTTATTGACCACTTCTTTACCGGGACGATGCCCGCAACGCTTGGCACCCACCTGGTCTTCGATATGTAAGGCGGCAGCGCCTGCTTTAATTAATGATTTAACGGTTCGGGCTATATTAAATGCAGAAGGCCCGAACCCCGTATCCACATCCACCAAAAGCGGTAAATCACATACATTCGTAATCCGGCGAATATCAATCAATACATCTTCTAAAGTGATAATCCCCAGGTCGGGCACCCCGAGAGAACCTGCCGATACGCCGCCGCCAGAAAGATAGATGGAACGGAAACCTGCCTGTTGCGCCAATAAAGCATGATTGGCATTGATAGCTCCCGCTATCTGCAACGGCTTTTCCTTTTCCATTGCCCGGCGAAAACGCGACCCCGGTGATTTTAAAGCTGCTGCCTGATCCATATATTATTTTCTTGTCTGAAATTTGGGTAAATGTAAGTATTATTGGGGATATGATTACCGGTTGCTGTCTGCTTAAAAGTCCAGGTCTTATCCATGTAAAACCGTCGCGCAAGAGCTGGCATTTCGTACATTAGCCGTACTAAAGCCGGTCTCAAGCCTATGGATTCTACTGATAATCATGCACGCCTGCTCAAATGCTCCGTGGCTGTATCACCTCCCGATATGGTAATTGAACAAGTCAGGCAGCTAAAGCAAAAGCTTCGTTCGTACATTGGGTGGTTTAATAGCGTCAATGCATTGGCTCACATTACCTTCAACGTGTTTCAAACCAATAGTGAGACATTGACACTGTGGGAAGCGTACATGAATCACTTTGCCGCACAACAGTCACCGGCGCCTTTGCGATTCAACCACACAGGCACTTTTGCCGGCGGGGCTTTCTTCCTGGCTCCAGATAAAACCTCCGAACGGATCTTGGTTGAAATGATGAAAGCTTTTCATAATGATGCACCTTTACCGGCACGCCAGTCGGTAACGCCGCATATATCAATAGGCAGGCGGCTGACGGTCTATCAACTATCCGTTGCCAGGAAACTGATACCGGAAGCGGATATTCATTTTGTATGCAGCGATATCGTGCTGCGCCGTTTCAATGAAGATCTGAAACAATATGATATTTACCGGAGATTTAATTTTGAAGAAATAAGATAGAAAGGACTTTCCGGAATACCTGCCCCTCTGGCAGGCTTATCCGCCCTCGAGCACGGCGAATAACTATGAACAACTTTATTGGGCCGAAGACACAATTATTTATACAAGTACTTATTTCTTTAGTCTCTTACGTACTTTCTTTACAAAAGTTACAGATACACCTGCAATATCGGCTACCTGGGCATCGGTCATACCCATTCGTTCTATAAGGTTTTTTACAACCTCATAGCTTTTAACCTCTTTGCCTTTTTCAAGGCCTTTTTCAAGGCCTTCTTCGAGACCTTCCTCACGGCCTTTCAGGCGCCCTCTTTTAAGGCCAGTCTTAAGACCTGTCTCAAGGCCTTCTTTTTTTGCTTTTTCCAGCACCATTTCTCTGATACCCATAGTTCTTTTGTTTTTGGTGATTAATCTCTATCATTTTTCAAGCCTGCCTGCCGTAGGCAAGGTTAAGATTATAGGCCGGATCTGCAAAACGCACATACAACTACAGAAAGGTCAACAGGCTTCCTATTTTCTTTTTGGCGATTTTTTAAGTTCTGGATTATCTAAGCACGATTATTCTATTTTAATTCCATATTCCTCAGATTTTCTAATGATTTCATCTATAGTCTTTACACCAACTTGTCTGAGGCTGTTTAGCTTTTCTTTTGTCAGACTTGACAAATCTGCTATAGATTCAATTTTAAGAGTATCTAAGGCTCTTTTTGCTCTTACAGAAAAAGGGATGCTTCCCAAAAGATTATTAGATCCGTTAGGCACTAATTTTATCAATCCTTCCTTCGATAACTGCTGCTCCTCCTTAAAATTCTCATGTAAAGCGAAAAGTTCTTTTCCAATATTCTCCTTCTCGATAAGAATTGATTCCAAACGAACTGATTTAGCAATTAGACTCCTTATCGTTAATAAAATCTTCTCGAATCCCTTTACTATTAGTTGCCTGGCTCTTTCATCAGTAAGCTGCATTTCCTCTCCAATTTTGGAATAGGTTTCATTCTCTTGAAGATACGCGGTAAGTGCATATTGTTCATTTACTGATAAAAACGAAATTTCTATAAGACCAGTGTTTATTATAAGCATTGCTATCCAATCTTTTTTCATTTATATAGGCTTAAGTGATTGCATTTTAAATGGTTTCAAAGTCAATATTTGATATTTTGAAGACATGTATAGCTAAGTATTTTTTAGATGAATGTTGTAACTATCGTAAGTGCTGAAATACAACTCCGTTACCCTACATTATACTTAGTATATTATTGGTCAATGAATATCCTTAAATGTTAGCCCCCAAACCCTATTTATTGCGTATTAGAAAAACGGTATCAGTCTTCTTGTCTTGAATTGAATAATTTATCTCTTGAAGAGAAGAATCAAGTAATTGTATCGCTTGTGATTGCCTTGTCATTTGTCTTTCAATGCCTTTTAACTCTTGCTCGGTTCTACTTATAGCTGTCTGAATAACCGTTATAGATATAAATATCATTGATAACGCACCCAAAATAATTGTCCATGTTTGAGCTTTTCTTTGGAAATGTAAATTTTGAACTGTGGCATCATTAGTTTCTCTCACTGATTCGTTTGTCAAAATAGTTGATTCCATTAAGCGTATGGTTTCACCTTTCTCTTTTTCGGCATCTACGCTATCTTTCCCCTGTTGAGTAATTGTTGCCATTATTTGTACTGTATCAATCCAGTCAACCCCAACAGATCTATTCCCACCACCAATAGAATATTGTTTCACCTCAATAAGCCCATTTTGTGTCATGCTTATTAAGAGCTGCCTAACTCTCCCACTTTCGTATCCGGCCCTTACAAAATCCATTCTATTAACGTCCGGATAGAGTTCTAGTAAAACTGGAGAAATGTTTACATACTCCCCGATACCTTTATCATATAAAAAGGAAAGAATTTTGAAATATTTTGCATCCATTATATCAACATGAGTTTAATTTCACCAACTCAGAAGCCGTAACACCTACTCAAATATAAGTATGTTTTTTCTTATCCGAGAAAAAGACAACGTAAAACTTATCAACAGCTCTATTTCATAAAATTAACAATTCGTAAATGAATCAAAAGTCCTATCTCCATTTAATTACCCTTTTATCTCAAATCTCGCCGTAAAATGCCTCAGATAAGGTGTTTCATAGGTTATTTTCATTCCTTTTAATTGTTCCCGCTTTTTAAAGACATCTATGATGATTTCGGTAACATAATCCATGTGACTTTGAGTATAGACCCGGCGTGGGATGGCCAGGCGAACTAATTCCATAGGTGGTGGAATAAGGTTTCCCTGTTCATCATATTTGCCGAACATCACCGAACCTATTTCTACTCCGCGGATTCCGCCTTCTAAGTATAAGGCTGCACATAAAGACTGCCCGGGGTATTCATGCGGCGGAATATGCGGCAGAAAAGCTTTGGCATCAATATAGACAGCATGTCCGCCTGTAGGAAGAATGATGGGTACGCCGGCCTCCGTCAGCTTGTTGCCTGTGTATTCTATG
>SCQT01000152.1 GCA_004322015.1 Chitinophagaceae bacterium | reverse complement strand
TGATATTTGAACCGGTGAATGATATGCTGAATAGCAGCGTTCTTATGAAAATAGTAGCAGGCGGTAGCTGCGTTCAGCGGTACCCTGCCGGTAAATATTTGTGCTACCGGATTATCTTTGAGTAAATGAAACCCCGTCTCCGGTAATTCGAAGAGGCAACGGATACATAAAATTTCTTCTCCCCTGCTTAACGGTTCATTACAACCTGCGCACAGGTCGGGAAAAAACAAATTCAGGAGAGAATCAGAAGATCTTTTCAAAAAGGATAACATGAAATAAAGATAGAAAAAATGAGCCGAAAAAGGTAAATTTGAAAAAGAAAGCGGAGAAAAATTTAAAGCCATGCCGGAAATAGTAATTTTGGGAACAGGGAGGACAGGCTGCGGGGTGCTTCGTGATATAAAAGACGCGGAGGTCCCTAAACGTGGCCAACTTCCTGCGATCACTTTAATAATTCTTAAAAAATATCGCTATTTTTAAAAAAATATTAAATATTACCCGTATAACTCAATTTTTGTAAAGCACTTTTGTGTTTTGATGTAATTTTGTATCGTTTTGTTTTGATAATCCGGTGAACTTTAAAATGAAGATGTATGAAAAAACAACAGAACGGATTGTATGATCCAGCTTTCGAACATGATGCCTGTGGTATTGGTTTTGTGGCACACATTAAAGGCAATAAGAGTCATCAGATCATTTTAGATGCGCTGACCATATTGGAGAATATGGCACATCGCGGTGCCTGCGGATGCGAAAATAATACAGGCGATGGTGCAGGAATACTTATTCAAATGCCACACGCCTTCCTATATGACGAATGTCTGAAACGCGGTATTCACCTGCCGGTTTATGGGAAATACGGTGTAGGCATGGTTTTCTTTCCACGTGAAGTGCGCTGGCGGGAAGAGTGCAGGGCTATCATTGAGCAGGCCGCCTCGCAACTGGATATTCCGGTATTAGGCTATCGTCCGGTGCCGGTGGATAACAGCCATGTCGGTGAGACTGCCAAAAGTGTGGAACCCGAAATGGAGCAGGTGTTCTTCGGATGCCCGGATACAATTACGAATCCCGCTGAATTCGAGAGAAAACTTTTTGTCCTTCGTAATTATATTACGAAATTAGTTCATCAGACTATTTCCAAAGAAAAAGATTTATTTTATTTCGCCTCTCTCTCTTATAAAACGCTTATTTATAAAGGGCAGCTTACTGCTTTACAGGTAAGAAGCTACTTTAAAGACCTGGCGAATCCCCGGATGGTTTCTGCATTCGGGCTGATACATTCGCGTTTTTCTACCAATACTTTTCCATCATGGAAGCTGGCGCAACCTTTCAGGTTCATCGCACACAACGGTGAGATCAACACGTTGCAGGGGAATTTAAACTGGCTTCGCAGCAACGAAAAAAATTTCACTTCCCAATTCTTCACTCCGGAGGAAATGGAGATGTTACTGCCACTGGTGGATGAGCAGCAAAGCGACAGCGCCTGTCTGGATAATATGATAGAAATGCTGGTGATGGCCGGACGTTCTATTCCGCATGTGATGATGATGTTGATTCCTGAAGCCTGGGATGAGAATGATTTGATGGATCCCGTGAAAAAAGCTTTTTACGAATTTCATGCTTCTGCCATGGAACCCTGGGACGGGCCGGCTTCCATATCCTTTACGGATGGCCATATCATTGGCGCCACTTTGGATCGTAACGGATTACGCCCTTCACGGTTTGTGGTAACGAATGATGACCGGGTCATTATGGCTTCGGAAGCAGGCGTTTTACCCATAGATCCTTCTATCATTATTAAAAAAGGCCGTTTGCAGCCCGGTAAAATGTTTGTCGTGGATATGGATCAGGGAAGGATCATCAGCGATGAAGAATTGAAACAAAAAGTCTGCGGAGCGAAACCGTATGATGAATGGCTGAACAAATATAAAATACGCATAGAAGAATTACCGGAGCCGCGGGTCACATTTACCCACTTAGAGCCCGATGCCATTTTCAAATATCAAAATGCATTCGGCTATGCATCGGAAGATCTGGAAATGATCCTGAAGCCTATGGCAATGGAAGCTAAAGAGCCTATTGGTTCGATGGGCTCGGATATTCCGTTGGCAGTGTTGAGCGATCAACCGCAGCATCTTACCAGTTATTTCAAGCAACTTTTTGCCCAGGTTACCAATCCGCCGATAGATCCTATCCGGGAGCGTTTAGTCATGAGCCTGGCCACTTTTGTCGGGAATAACGGGAATCTGTTGGATGAAGATCCGTTGCATTGCCATACGGTGGCATTGAAACATCCGGTGCTGAGTAATTATGAATTGGAAAAATTGCGCAGCATTGATACGGGGGTATTTCAGGCTAAAACCCTGCAATGTTATTTCAGGGCAGATGGTAAACCCGGTTCTTTGCAGAAGGCCTTAGACAGAATATGCCGCTATGCGGTGGATGCCGTGAATGACGGATTTGAAGTGCTTATATTATCCGACCGCGCCATTGACTCGGAACATGCGGCTATTCCTTCCCTCTTGTCTGCTGCGGCAGTGCACCATCATCTGATCCGCAAAGGATTACGAGGCGCAGTCGGGATCGTGGTAGAAGCGGGCGATGTTTGGGAAGTGCATCATTTCGCCTGCCTGATAGGGTATGGTGTAACGGCTATCAACCCTTATCTGGCGCTTTCCACCATCCGCAACATGAAGCTGTCAGGTGAAATGGATACGCCGTTGGACGTAGATGCCTTGAAGAAGAATTATGTGAAAGCGATCAATTATGGCCTGCTGAAGGTATTCTCCAAAATGGGTATCTCCACTTTGCAATCTTACCAGGGTGCACAGATATTTGAAATAGTCGGTTTAAATAAATCTGTGGTGGACAAATATTTCACCGGAACGATTTCACGGATCGAAGGAATGGGATTAGATGAAATAGCGCGGGAAATATTGGCGAAACATCATCGTGCGTTTCCCCAAAAAGAGATCCCGGTCGAAATGCTTCCGTCGGGGGGGGTATATCAGTGGAAACGAAAAGGGGAATATCACCTGTTCAATCCGCAAACCGTGCATTTATTGCAATATTCCACCCGGATGAATGATTACAATCTTTTCAAAAAATATTCGAAGCTGATCAATGAAAACGGCTCTAAAGCATGCACGTTAAGAAGCCTGTTTGAATTTAACCCGAAAAGAAAAGCTATCCCGATTGAGGAAGTGGAACCTGCAGAGGTTATTTATAAACGTTTTGCCACCGGCGCCATGTCTTTCGGCTCTATTTCACATGAAGCTCACAGTACCCTGGCGATTGCCATGAATCGTATCGGTGGAAAAAGCAATACCGGCGAAGGCGGGGAAGATGAGATCCGTTATGAAAAATTACCCAATGGCGACTCCATGCGTTCTGCCATTAAGCAGGTGGCTTCAGCGCGCTTTGGGGTGACCAGCCGGTATCTGACCGAAGCAGAAGAACTGCAGATCAAAATGGCACAGGGTGCCAAGCCGGGAGAAGGGGGTCAATTGCCGGGGCATAAAGTGGATAAATGGATTGCTAAGGTGCGTCATTCCACTCCGGGAGTCGGATTGATCTCACCCCCCCCTCATCATGACATTTATTCTATTGAAGATCTGGCGCAATTGATCTATGATCTGAAGAATGCTAACCGGAATGCACGTATCAGTGTGAAGCTGGTTTCCAAAGCAGGCGTAGGCACTATTGCCGCAGGTGTGGCAAAAGCGAAATCAGATGTGATATTAATTTCAGGTCATGACGGCGGAACGGGGGCATCGCCGGTGAGTTCCATCCGCCATGCAGGGTTACCCTGGGAACTCGGCTTATCCGAAACCCATCAGACCCTGGTTAAAAATAAATTGCGCAATCGAGTGGTATTACAGACAGACGGGCAGCTCCGGACAGGCAAAGATCTGGCTGTAGCCACGCTGTTGGGGGCGGAAGAATGGGGCGTTGCTACGGCCGCTTTGGTAACGGAAGGGTGTATCATTATGCGTAAATGCCATTTGAACACTTGCCCGGTAGGCGTCGCTACACAAAATCCCGAGTTGAGAAAACGTTTTGAAGGAAAGCCTGAGTATGTCATAAGTATGATTGCCTTCATGGTGCAGGAATTACGCGAAATAATGGCCATGCTTGGATTCAGAACTGTGAATGAAATGGTGGGACAGACGGATTGCCTGAAAGTAAGAGAAAATATCAGCCACTGGAAATATAATAAGCTGGATCTTTCTCCCATTCTCTATAAAGACCCTGATACGGCGGGAGGTGAGCTATACAAAAGTAAAGCACAGGATCACGGATTGACGAGAGCTTTGGATTGGGAATTGCTGAAAGCTGCAGCCCCCGCTTTAGAAAGAAAAGAAAAGGTGAGGATAGAAATGGAAATAAGAAATACAGACAGAGCAGCCGGTACGATTTTATCCAATGAGATCACCAAGCGGTATTTATCTCCGGGGTTACCTGATAATACTATCCACATTAAATTCCGCGGAAGCGCAGGGCAAAGCTTTGGAGCATTTAATACACGGGGTGTTACGCTGGAATTAGAAGGGGAGGCCAATGACTATTTTGCAAAAGGATTGTCCGGCGCTAAGATCATTCTTTATCCGGATAAGCGGGCAACCTTCAGACCGGAAGAAAATATCATAGTGGGAAATGTGGCATTTTATGGCGCCACTTCGGGGGAATCCTATATTCGCGGAAGGGCCGGAGAACGTTTCTGTGTCCGCAATTCCGGAGCAATCGCTGTAGTGGAAGGCGTAGGCGATCACGGTTGTGAATATATGACCGGGGGAAGAACGGTCATTTTAGGTGAAACGGGAAGGAACTTTGCTGCAGGCATGAGCGGTGGCATTGCGTATGTGTATGATTATAAAGGGACCTTTAAAACACTCTGTAATCCGGAGATGATAGATCTTGATCCGCTGGATCAAAGCGATGCGGACGAATTGCATCATCTGATAGACAATCATTTCAAATATACCAAAAGCGGTGTCGCCTCCTTTATCCTGAAAGATTGGGAAAATCAACTGAAGAATTTTATCAAAGTATTTCCAAAAGAATATAAAAAAGCATTACAGCAGCATTTATTGTCTGAAAGTCTGAAGGTATGAAAGTCACAGGGACAGCGGTGATTTCTCGACTTTACAAGTTGATGACCTTTTGACCTGATAGCCTTCTGATATTGTGACTGGGGCGTCTTGTGAAATTTAAACTAAAAAAGTAAGATCATGGGAAAGATTACGGGGTTTTTGGAATTTACGCGGGAGTTACCCGAAACGGATCCTCCGCAGGAGAGGGTAAAAAACTATAAAGAGTTCAGGCATCTTTATACGCCGGAAAAATTAAATCAACAGGCAGCACGTTGTATGAACTGCGGCATTCCGTTCTGTTCACACGGCTGTCCGGTAGGGAATAATATACCGGAATTTAATGATGCGGTTTATCATAACCGGTGGGAGGAAGCCTATTATATTCTCACTTCAACCAACAATTTTCCCGAATTTACCGGGAGAATATGTCCTGCACCATGCGAAACCGCCTGCGTTTTGGGTATAAACCAACCGGCAGTTACCATTGAGGAAATGGAAAAACATATTATTGAAATCGCGTTTCAAAAAGGCATTGTAAAACCTAAGATACCCAAAGTAAGGACAGGAAAAAAGATTGCCATCATTGGCTCTGGTCCCGCGGGGATGGCTGCGGCGGCGCAATTGAATTATGCAGGTCACCTGATAACTGTTTTTGAAAGAGATGATCATCCCGGAGGCTTATTACGCTATGGAATCCCGGATTTTAAACTGGAAAAATGGGTGGTAGATCGTCGTATCAACATAATGAAAGAAGAAGGGGTTATATTTCAATGTAACGCGAATGTGGGTGTGAATGTAAGTATAGACGATCTGCTGCGCGAGTATCACGCTGTGGTACTGGCCGGTGGCAGCACTATTCCCCGCGATTTAAACGCTCCGGGCAGAAATGTGGAAGGAACTTATTTTGCCATGGATTTCCTGAAACAACAGAATAAACGAAATGTAGGACTGCCGGTTGAAGGCAAAGATATTCTTGCCACCGGCAAAAATGTGATCGTGATCGGTGGGGGCGATACCGGATCAGATTGTGTAGGGACCTGTAACCGCCAGCAGGCTGAGACGGTCACTCAATTTGAATTATTACCCATGCCTCCCGTATCACGCACACCTTATATGCCCTGGCCTACTTACCCGATGATACTGAAGGTAACCAGTTCCCACGAAGAAGGAGCTGATCGTAAATGGGCTATTGCTACTAAGGAATACGTGGCTGATGAAAACGGAAATCTGAAGGCATTGAGAATCGTGGACCTTGAATGGGAAACGACCAAAGAAGGCAGCCCGGCCAAGTATGTGGAAAAACCGGGAACCGAGCGGGATATCCCGTGTGAACTGGCATTGCTTGCCATGGGATTTATTCATCCTCAACATGAAGGTATGCTGGATGAGCTCGGGGTTGAATTGAATGAAAGAGGCAATGTGAAAGCTTCTCCGAAGGAGTTCCAGACCAATATCCCTAAAATATTTGCAGCGGGGGATATTCGGAGAGGGCAGTCTTTAGTAGTGTGGGCTATCTCGGAAGGAAGGGAATGCGCGCGGAAAGTAGATGAATTCCTGATGGGACATTCCATGCTGGAAACCAAGGATGCTTCGCTTTTCCAAATGGGATAATCTGTTTTACAGTATATTTCTGCTGTAATGTTATTCCTTCTTAGCCATTTTAATCACCTCACTCCCTGCTAATAAGAAAGCGCCTACTGCATAGACTTCCGTATCATTGCCGGTGACTTCTTGCGGATCGGCTCCTATAGGCTGTGCATATCCCAACATACCATTGGGGTGAACGCAACTCACAAGGGCGTCCCATGATTTCCAAACCACCGGTGCATATTTTTTGGAGTCTAACAAGTGATGGTTGATACCCCATGCCAATGCATAACAATAAAAACCGCTTCCGCTGGTTTCTTTGATCGGATAGCTTTTGGGATCGAGCAGGCTGGCATGCCAGGTTCCATCAGGCTGCTGGAGCGAAGCAATTGTTTTAGCCATATTGCGGTATAATTTGATCCACCGGGGACGGTCATAATAATTATCCGGCATATTCTCCAATACACGCACTAATCCTCCCATCACCCAACCGTTTCCACGCGACCAGAATACTTTTTTCCCGTTCTTTTCCTTTTTATTAAAGTAGCGGCTGTCGCGATAATACAAGTGCTCCTCTGGATCATACAGGTAATCCGTAGTTTTCCACCACAAGGAATCTACCAGATCCATATATTTTTTCTCATGGGTTACGTCTGCCAGCATGGCTAAAGTGGGAGGACCCATAAACAACCCGTCGCACCAGGCCCATTCCCGGAGATTGATATGATTTTTCCATTCAAGGGATTCAGTATGCGGCCTGGCGATCAGCGTATCGGCAAGTACTTTCAGGTCGGCGATCATTTGCGGATCGTGATAGATCTGGTACATGCCACAGCACATTTGTCCCACACAATAATTATCGGCGAAAAAACGATTCGGACCTTGAATGATCTGCCAGTCAAATTTATTACCCATATTTTTCATAAAATAATAATAAGCGCTGTCATGCGACACATGAGCAAAAGCCATTAAACCTGTGTATAATGCCCCCATCGTCCAGTCCCGTTCGGGATGACGCCAACCCTGATCGCGGATGCTGTCTGTCTGCCAGTCTGCTACTTTTTTCATTATATTAAATACTGCTTCCTTTGAAAACTCCTGATCACTGCCTGTCCCGTCTTTTTGCGCATGACGCGTGGCAGAACAGGATACCAGGAACAGCATGACTGAAAAGGCTGCCACCAATCCTGTAAACCTGAAATTCCGATAGTGGAGAAGATCGTTCATCTTATAAATTTTGGATAAAGATATAAGTTATTTCCTGTAAAGACAAACGTTTGCTTTAAATCAATAAGAATAATTAACCTCTTTAGGGAATATCTTATTTTTGCGGGGAATTAAGATTTTCATGGCTTCTATTCGACAGACACAGCAACAGAGGATGTTGCAAAAGCTTTCCCCCCAGCAAATTCAATTGGTGAAGTTGCTGCAGATACCTACTGCCAGTCTGGAAGAGCGTGTGAAAGAAGAAATGGAAGAAAACCCCGCTTTGGAATACAACGATGAAAATCCCGAAAGAGATGATTTGGCTGACAGCGATTCCAATGATTTCAGTGAACAAAAGGAAACTGATAATGAAGAAGAGCAATCACAGGATGAGTATGATCAAATTGATTTATCCGACTACCTGGGCGACGGGGATGATGATATTGCGGATTACCGTACAAGAGATAATAATTATCCCGATCAGGAAGAAACACATACGATTCCTGTAAAGGTGGAAAATACCTTCCATGATTTTCTGGCGAGCCAGCTCAGCATGCTGCAATTAAATGAACCGCAGGAGAAGATTGCAAGGCAGGTGATCGGCAGCATAGATGATGACGGTTATTTACGCAGGGATCCGCATTCTATTGCCAACGATCTGGCTTTCTCACAAAATATGACGGTTAGTGGAAAGGAAATCCAGGAAGTCGTTAAGAAAATTCAGGAATTTGATCCGCCGGGAGTCGGAGCCGCGGATTTGCGGGAGTGTTTGTTATTGCAACTAAAGAGAAAATCCCCTGATGATCTCCACGTCAGGCATGCTGAGCATATTTTGGAAAAATATTTCGATGAATTTACTAAAAAACATTACGAGAAAATACAAAAATCACTCAACCTGTCGGATGAAGATATGAAGCTTGCCATAGACGAAGTGATTAAGCTGAATCCCAAACCGGGTGGCAACTTCGGCAGTGTTAATAAAGCTGAAAGTTATATTGTTCCCGATTTCTTTATTTACAATAATAACGGCAAATTGGAGTTGACACTCAACAGCCGTAATGCTCCTGATCTGCACATATCGGATAATTACAGGGAAATGCTCCGCAGCTATGAAAAAAGCGAAAAAAAAGATAAACGTCAGAAAGAAGCCGTATTGTTTATAAAGCAAAAAATAGATGCAGCCAAATGGTTTATTGATGCCATCAAGCAACGGCAACACACTTTATTGAGCACCATGGAAACTATCATGCGTTACCAGGAAGAATTTTTTCTGACCGGAGATGAAACCACGCTTCGACCCATGATCCTGAAAGACATTGCAGACAGAACAGGGTTGGATATTTCCACGGTTTCCAGAGTGGCCAACAGTAAATATGTGCAAACTGAATTCGGCCCTTATAAATTAAAATATTTCTTTTCCGAATCACTTTCTACAGAAAGCGGTGAGGAAGTTTCTACACGGGAAGTGAAAAAGATCCTGCAGGATATCATTGATAATGAAAATAAGCGCAAGCCCCTCAGCGATGAAAACCTGACACAGATGTTGCAGGACAAAGGCTATAACATTGCGAGACGTACAGTTGCAAAATATCGGGAACAGTTAAATATTTCTGTGGCAAGACTCAGGAAAGAATTGTAAAATAAGATGGAAACAAGCCCGTTGATCCAAAATAAATCAGAAAACAGCCAGTTATCTTTTCATCCCTTATTAAAAGGGGTTTCACATGTATTGAGTGTAATTTTTCATCCCTTATTTATTCCGTTATACGGCACCTGGCTGGTTATTTACACACATTCTTTTTTGTTTGCAGGTTTTTATGGGAAAAAGTTATTCAGCGTTTACGCCTCCGTCTTTGCCAATATGATTTTACTTACGGGGGTAACTGTTTTTCTGCTGAAGCAGGTGCATTTTATCCAATCCATTCGGATGCAAACACAAAAGGACCGGGTCATTCCCTACATCGCTACGATGACTTTTTACTTTTGGGCTTTTTTAGTTTTTAAGCATCAGACAGCCATCCCTTCTCTGCTGACTGCATTTGTTCTGGGGAGTTTTTTGGCGGTGGTTATCGCATTTATCAGTAACCTGGTATGGAAGATCAGCATGCATGCCCTGGGGATGGGGGGGCTGGTGGGTTTAATGTTTTGCTTCTTCAGCGATCCTTATTATGATATTACTATGCTTTTGATTATCATAATTCTTTTAAGTGGTATGGTATGCACAAGCCGTCTTATTCTCGGCGAACACTCACTTCGTGAAATATATCTCGGGTTTATTTTTGGCGTGATAGCGCAGTTGCTGGCGTTTTGGATAATAGTATAATATAACGATTACCCTTTCACAATCTTATTATACGAGACGGTGATTCCTTTAATTAACGATGAACTAAATCCCTGGTGTTCCATTTCATTTAATCCTGCGATGGTACATCCTTTAGGAGTAGTCACTTTATCAATTTCTTCTTCCGGATGGCGGTTCCCTTTAATTAATAATTCCGCAGCACCCTTGATGGTTTGCGAAGCTATCAGCGCGGCGGTACGCGCATCAAACCCGATTTCTATGCCACCCTGGATGTTGGCGCGGATAAACCTTAATGCATAAGCAATGCCGCAGGCTCCTAAGACGGTAGCTGCATCCATCAGCCTTTCATCAATGCTTACAGATACGCCCAGATGGTTGAATAAATCCGTCACCCATTCCACCTGTCCGATGGAAGCATTTTTATGACAAATGCAGGTCATGGATTCGCGTATGGCAATGGAAGTATTGGGCATAGCACGAAAGAGGGGCATCTTTATTCCGGTAATCTCCTCTATCTGATGGATCCATACGCCCGTAACCACGCTGATTAAAATGTGCTTTTCAGGACGGAGCGCCGGTTTAATTTGTTCGAGCACATCACGCACATTATAAGGTTTCAGTGCTACCACTACCACTTCCGCCTGTTGAACCGCCTTCACATTATCCGTTTCAATATGAACACCCTGATCTCCAAAGCGGGAAAGTGTTTCAATATTCCGTTTGGTAATCGTTATGTCTGACGGAAGAATAAATCCGCTCTCTATCAGGCCCTGGGCAATAGAAGACCCCAGGTTTCCGCCGCCGATAATGGCTATTTTTTTCTGTGCCATAAAATTACATTTCACCTATTTTGCCTGAAGAATTTACTGCACATTTCCCACCGGCACATCCGAAGGCAAAGATGCCCATAGCGACAAAATAAAGGCAGGGGATTGACATTAACCACATTTTATTCATTAGGAAATAAGTGGTCATTCCTGTGCCGCCCAAAAGATAAATCACTCTTCGGACGCTCCATCCCGTAAGAAGTCTTTGTTTCATACAATACAAAGATACTTATTTTACCTCAGTATGCCTTTCCAGACCAGGGCGATAATGATGATTCCCACAATAATCCGGTAATAACCGAACAGCTTAAATCCATGTTTTTTCAGATAATCAATAAAGGATTTAATAGCGATAATAGCTACGATGAACGCCACTACGTTCCCAATGGCGAGCACCGCTAAATTATGGCCGTTTGTAAGCATCTGCGGATCATCTTTAAATGCTTTCAGTAATTTATATCCGGTAGCGGCAGCCATGGTCGGAACGGCTAAAAGGAAAGAAAACTCCGCCGCTAACTCACGCGTCAATTTTTGCTGCATGCCGCCGATGATGCTGGCTGCGCTCCGGCTTACCCCGGGTATCATAGCCAGGCATTGCCAGAAACCTATGCGTAGCGCCTGAAAAATATTCATATCCTTTTCTTCAGCCACTTGTGGTATTTTAAACCAACCATCTACAAACAATAAAATAATTCCTCCCACTAACATCATCACACCCACAACGAGTGGGCTCTCTAATAATGTATCAATTTTATCGGCAAAAATATATCCGAGGATCAATGCCGGAATAACGCCGATAATGATCTTCTTGTAAAAATCTGCGCGGGTGAAATCGAAGAATTTTCTCCAATATAATACAACGACTGCGAGAATGGCGCCCATCTGCACCACTATTTCGAAAAACTTGGTGAAATCCAGTCTGTCAATTCCCATCCAGGAACTCACCACAATCATGTGTCCGGTGGAAGAAACAGGCAAAAACTCAGTAAGTCCTTCTATGATACCTAATAGAATGGCCTGGATGATATTCATAAAATATAGATGGGAATTATTTTGTTTCGGAATTTTGACCAGAGGGGACTTTATCTTCTTTCGGTTTTTTCATAATGGCATATACCTCCACGATAAATCCGATAATAACCACAATTGGAGCTAAAGTGATCCGGCGCCAGCTATAAACCTGGTCGGGGAAGAATTCGTTGGGGTTGGGGCTTCTCCCTCCTACCATCAGGGTATAACCCAGGATAAGAATGGCGATGCCGGCCAGCATTAAAATATAGTTTTGCTTCGTAAACGGGAAACGCCTTTCAGACATATCGTTTAGAGCCGTACGTTTGGCAGCAGCTGTTTTATCTTCTTTTTTAACCGTTTTTGCAGGCATAACAAAACTTTTATATTTAATAAAGGTCGTCTAATTTCTTTTTTAAATACTTGGTGACCGACCGGTGTGTGCTCAGCAAAGATATGCAAATCCCCATGATAATCATGCCGATGAATAATAATACCGTCAGCGTATAATCCTCTACCATCCGGATTTCAGGCAATTGTTTCATGGCATATACCATGACCAGCACGATAGCGAGAATGGCCAGCATAGCGCTGATAAATCCGTTGATGATACTGCGCGTGTCAAAAGGTTTGGAGATAAATCCACGGGTAGCTCCCACCATTTGCATGGTTTTGATGAGAAAGCGGTTGCTGAACATGGCCAGACGGATGGTATTATCTATCAGCACAATCACCACTAAGCATAAAATGATGCTGATAGCGAGGATAATGGCCCCGAACTTTTTTACATTTTGACTCAGCTTATCCACTAAAGCCCGTTGATAATATACTTCCCTTACAATACTGTTTTGTGTTAACTCGCTTTCTATCTTATTCAGGCTGTCGGGATTTACGTAGGCTGCTTTTGCTTTCAGGTTTACGCTGGCATAGAGTGGATTGTATTGGAGCAGAGAAATGAAATCTTCCCCAAATTCCTTTTTAAACTGCTGTGCGGCCATATCTTTGGTAACATACTCGGCAGATTTGGCATAAGGACTGGCTGCAATGCTGTCTCTCAGAGCCATGGCAGCTTTATCCGATGTGCTGTTTCTTAAAATAACCTGGATCTCTATGTTTTCCTTGAAATATTTACTCAGCTTATCTGCGTGAATGACAATAAGCCCTAATATTCCCAGTAAAAAAAGCACTAACGCCACACCTACGATAGACATAAAATAGGAAGGCCTCGATCGTTTGGATGAAAAACTACTTCGCTTTGACATAGGCATATTTACGGGGCGAAAATATAAAAAAATGATGGTTTATGACACATCGGCCAGACTTTCTTTAGAATGGATATTTTTCTGGAGGAAAATTTAACTAATATTTAAACAATACTCATATGATCTAAGGATTAGCAGAGATATTAGAGGGAGTATCTTCTAAAAGCGCTTTAAACTCCTCTAACGTAATAATGTTTATAGAAGGAAAATCAATGGATCTGAGAATGTTAAATGGCGGGAGATAGACCGAAGTAGAGCATTCGTATCCAACACAACTTTTAAGGTTGCCATTATTTAGCATTCAGGATTTCCTGTAATTTCTCGTCAGTATAACCCTTCCTTTCCCAGAGGGCATCTGCTTTATTCCTCGCTTTTTCCAGCAGAAATTTAGCTATTACCCTTCTGAGTTCCAGCAGGTCATTCTCTGATATGTCCGCAGGAAATAGTTTTAGTAATTCTGCCTGTACATTGCTCAATGGCGAATGAATTGATGGATTTATCATAACTATTTTTTTTCAGATGCCAACAAAAATACGAAAAGTGCGATAGAAAAGAAGTATTTAGCCCTGATAGGAATATTATTTCATTAAAAAATACAAGGCATGATTGCAGAAAATCCCCTATACTTTTTTATCCTTGACGGGGCCATAGTATATTTGCCGAAACTATCCGCAGATGAAGATATTGTATTGGTTTCTATTGGTATTTGTCGCCACGGGCCTTTTTTGCTCCTGTTCTAACAATAATGTGCAAATCAGGAATGACTGGAGTAAATATTTCTCAGGAAACGGGATTTCCGGCTGCTTTATGCTGCACGATGCTACGCGGAATGTTTTCCAGATATACAACATCACAGAAACCCAGGAACGCCATGCTCCCGGTCAAACTTTCGACATCATGAATGCGCTTGCAGGACTGGAAACCGGGGTTATTGCGGATACCAATATGATTATTAAAGACAGCGCGGGAAATCCTGATCCTGATTTGACGATGGCGGAAGCATTTCGCAGGTCCGATGAATCATATTTTTCTGTTATTGCCCGGCGCATCGGGAAAATAAAAATGGATTTTTGGATGGATTCGGTGAAGTATGGAAATAGAGCCATTCTTCCTTATGACAGCGAATTCTGGATGAATGATACCTTGCGCATTTCTCCCGATGAACAAATGGGGTTGATGGAAAATCTTTTCTACGGCAAATTACCATTTCAATCCCGTACCGTACGGCTGGTAAAAGATTTGTTGCTCCGGGAAAAAAACATGAATTATTCGATAAGCTATAAAACGGGTTTTCCCGAAAGGGGACAATTACGATCCGGCTGGATCACGGGCTGGATTGAAAAAAATGAAAAACCGTATTTCTTTGTCTTATACATGAGCTCTTCTGATAAAAACAAGGACTTAAAATCATTGGGAATCAATATATTACACGGGATCCTTACCGGTGAAGGGTATTTTAAATAACCGCGATAGATTTTTTTAACGATAAAAATGGATGAGCGGTAAGGCATAAAGCAACTTTCTAAACAGGCACTCCGTTAATTTTGTAATTCATTCTCATTTCTAAAATTTTAAAACATGCTGATACAATCTGTAATGCTGGCTACTGCTATGCTCTTTGTTCCCGGAAGGCCAATCAGCCGTCATGCTGATGTAAATATTTATTCTTTCAAAGTAACTTCCTTAGAAGGTACCACTATTAATTTTGCAGATTTCAGAGGCAAAAAAATATTAGTGGTGAATACTGCATCCAAATGCGGGTTTACCCCGCAATATGCCGATTTGGAAAAACTATATAATCAGTTTAATGGAAGACTGGTAATTGTCGGATTTCCCTGTAATCAATTTGCGCATCAGTCGCCGGGTACTTCTAAGGATATTTCTGAATTCTGCACCAACAAATATCACATCACTTTTCCTATGGCGGAAAAGATAGAGGTGAAAGGCGATCACACTGCCCCCATCTATCAATGGTTGGAAACTCAGGCAAAGGAAAAAGGATTTACTCCGGTAGTCCCGCAATGGAATTTCGGTAAATATCTGCTGAATGAAAAAGGAGAATTAATTGCCGTATTTTCTTCTCCTACCAATCCGATGAGCCGGGAAGTGGTGGATGCGATTGTGAAATGATAGATTTGATTGTTTAATGGTTCTATTGCTTTCTCGTCGCTGAAAAGCAGTACACTCGTGTCCCATAATTTTTGAATGGAGATACTATTTTTATTCAATCTGTAAGGGATCATTATTGAATACTCAATAACTCAATAGCTTACTCATTAGGTCCCCCAGCCTGCTCTCCGCTAAAAAATTTTCTTCCAATTCTTTTGCAAAAGGGACGGGGGTATCAAGGCTGGCACAACGCATAACAGGAGCATCCAACAATTCAAAGCAATGTTCGCTGATCCGGGCGGCTATCTCACCTCCGATGCCACCGGTGAGCGTATCTTCATGTAAGACAAGTACTTTGCCGGTCATTTTCACTGCCTGATAAATAGCTTCGTAGTCCAGAGGAGAT
Organism: Chitinophagaceae bacterium; assembly: GCA_004322015.1. Taxonomy (GTDB): domain Bacteria; phylum Bacteroidota; class Bacteroidia; order Chitinophagales; family Chitinophagaceae; genus FW021-bin31. The sequence goes on along the minus strand of SCQT01000152.1, from coordinate 12,085 downwards.
AAGGTTCTTAAATCTAATATATTGATGGACACATCCGGATGTGCTTTTGCGTAAGCAAGCGCCCAGTGAACTCCCATACCATAGGTGATGATGCATATTTCTTCTCCATCCAGGATATTTTTTGCCTTACCGATTTCAATCGTATAATAATCATCGGGCACTTCCCCGCTGATGCTGCGGTATAAGGCTTTATGTTCAAAATACATCACGGGATCCGGATCCTCGATGGCAGCTAATAACAAGCCTTTTGCATCGAACGGAGTGGAAGGATAAACAATTTTTATTCCCGGTGTGTGTACGAACCATGCTTCATTGCTTTGGGAATGAAACGGGCCGGCGTTAACCCCTGCGCCTGTGGGCATCCTGATAACTACATCCGCATTTTGCCCCCAGCGATAATGAAGTTTGGCTAAATTATTAATGATTTGATTAAAACCGCAACTTACAAAATCCGCGAATTGCATTTCCACCACACTTTTAAACCCTTCCAATGATAATCCTACGGAAGATCCGGTAATGGCGCTTTCGCAGAGAGGCGTATTTCTCACACGGGCTTTACCAAATTCATCTGCAAAACCTTCCGTTATTTTAAATGCTCCTCCATATTCCGCAATGTCTTGTCCCATCAAAATTAAATGATCATGTTTTTGCATGGCTTGTTTTAATCCGTCTGAGATGGCATTGATAAAACGCTTCTCTGATCTGTGGTTCGTGATTCGTGATCTCTGATTTGTGTCGGCAGGTGATATAGGAGTTGCAGAGAAAACATCTTTTAATTCTTCTTCCGTGTTTGGAATGATCGGCGGCGCCTGTAATCCTGGTTTTAATTCTTCATCAATTTTATTTTTGAATGATGCATGAATTTCCTGCAGCTTTTCTCTTGAAAAGAGATTTAAGTAAAGAAGAAAGTCTTCAAAATTCGTTACCGGGTCTTTTTTCTCCCATTCTTCAAATAATTCTTTAGGGATATATTTTGTTCCGCTGGCTTCTTCGTGACCGCGCATGCGAAAGGTCATACATTCTATTAATACCGGCTTTTGCTCACGTATAGTGTATTCGCGAAGGCGTTGGACAGTATGATAAACTTCCAGCAAATTATTCCCGTCAATAGTAATACCTTCCATTCCGTAGCCTTTGGCTCTGTCGGATAATTTTTCACAATGATATTGTTCTTTTGCCGGAGTGCTTAATCCGTATCCGTTGTTCTCAATCAAAAAAATAACAGGTAAGCCCCAGACAGAAGCTACATTTAATGCTTCATGAAATTCGCCTTCACTTGTTCCGCCCTCTCCGGTAAAAACCAAAGTGGATTTATTCTCTCGCTTTAATTGATGAGCTAACGCAATCCCGTCGGCAATGGATAATTGCGGACCCAGATGAGAGATCATGCCGCAAATATGATGTTCACGACTGCCGAAATGAAAAGATCTTTCCCTGCCTTTACTATAGCCTTCTTTATGTCCCTGTATCTGCATGAATAAATTACTCAATGGCATATTGCGGGTGGTAAAAACACCGATATTTCTGTGCAGGGGTAATATCCATTCATCTGCCTGCATAGCGGATGTAGCGCCTGTTGAAATGGCTTCCTGCCCGATACCGCTAAACCATTTGCTGATCCTGCCCTGGCGAAGTAACAACAACATCTTTTCCTCTATCAATCGCGGATACAACAGTTGATGATAAAGAGTAATTAATTGTTCATCACTGATGTCTGTCCTGTCGTAATACATCATCTTTTAAATCCTCCCGATATTTTGTTTGTTCATCTGAACTCCCCTGTTTACGTAAATCAAAAATCACCTCATCACTGTATCACTCCATCACGACATCACCCCATCACAAATCGAAAGTCACCCAATTTTCTTTTGTCCTAACCTATGTAGAACAGAGGTAAAGATAGAAAGTAAAATGCTAAAAAGCAGCGCTGCCCAGAATCCGGCGACATGCAAACCGTGAATATAATGGGCGGCTATCAAAATGATAATAGCATTGATCACCAAAAGAAATAACCCCATCGTAACGATAGTAATCGGAAGAGTTAAAATGATCAGAATGGGCTTAATAAAGAAATTGAGTAAACCGAATACTAAGGCGAAAACCAGTGCAGTGGTATATCGGTCAATATGCACGCCCGGCGTGATCCATGCGGCTATAAATGCTGCCAGTGAAGTGACTAATATGCGGAGTAAGATATTCATACAGCGTATTTTTTGCGAAGATAAATTTTTCAACAGGGAGCGACAACAGCAAATATAAATTACAAGGAAAATTATAAAATTAATTTACCTTTATATTCATCTGACGCAAGGTTAATGAATGAAAATTGTTACATAAAATCTTTTCAACAAGGTGATACACAGGCTTTTAGGGAAACATTCGATTGTTTCCATGCAAGGCTTTGTTATTTTGCTTCCTCTCTTTTACCAAAAGAGTACGATCCTGAGGATATAGTGCAGGAAGTTTTTGTAAAACTGTGGCAAAAAAAAGAACAATTCTCCGATGCTGAAACAATAAAGGCTTTTCTCTACATCGCTGTCAAGAATGCATGCATCAATATCTACAAGCATGATAAAATAGTTAAGAAATACAGTGATTTATTAGGTGCGGAAGAAGCAGAAGAGGATAATACCATAGCACATATTGTAGAAACGGAGGTATTGGATAACATACATCGTGCATTACAAAAACTGCCTGCCGGATGTCGTAATATATTGGAATTAAGCTATTTTCAAGAACTAAAAAATAAGGAGATAGCTGAGCGGCTTCAAATCTCTATCAATACAGTAAAGACACAGAAGAAAAGAGCGCTTCATCTGTTGCGGGCTATTATGAAAGTTACTTCATTATGGCTTTATTGAAAGTTGATTTAACATGATGACAACTGTAAAGCAGATCTTGTTTTTGTCAAATTTCTCACCAAATCAAATAGTCCGCTAAAAGGTCAACAGTATGAGTTCAATCTCAGTGTGGAGAATATTTTTATGTCGAAATAACCCGTTCTCATAAAGGGATTATGGACTGAACTCTCCAAACCTGAAACAATAAGATACCCGAGAAACGACCTGTCACAAAAAACTTTCTTCTTCCTTTTCACCCGTTTTTCTTCCTCGGTTGTTTTTATTAAGGTTACTGCATTATGAGTGTCTGCAACTCCATAAAGTATATAAATGAAACACCCTGAAACATATTTTAAAATAGCATCATTGATTACCAAATTTCTGGATGGGTCATTATCTTCTGAAGAATCCGGTGTTTTAAATGAATGGATTGATGAGAACAAAAAACATCAAATTCTTTTTGAAAAACTAACGAGCCCCGATTATTTGCAAGATCATTTACATTATTGGGAGAACGACAATACAGCAAAACAATGGGAATTATTGGAAACTGCATTAAAAGAAAACAGGACCGATCATTCACAAGAGACATCAGTAAAAGTGCTGATAAGAAAGAGTTTGCGCTATGCTGCTATGGCGGTGCCTGTTATTCTTTTATGCGGAACCGGGTGGTATTTCGTTCATTATAAGAACGGAAAAAAGGGAGCTGATCACCCGGGGTCATCTTTAGCTAATGTGTATATTATGCCCAAAGGAAAAGTGGCACAATTAGTATTAGGAAACGGGAAAGTGGTAAATCTGAACAACAGCCTGAAGGAGACGATTACAGAAAAAGATGGGACAAAAGTAAACAATGGAAAAAATTCTCTAAGCTATCCGAATAGTAACACTAAAAGTAAAGAAACTATTTACAACACCTTAGTAGTGCCGAGAGGAGGGGAATATGAAGTTACTTTATCCGATGGAACAAAAGTATGGCTCAATGCCGCTTCATCGCTGCGTTTTCCGGTGCAGTTTAACGGAAATGAGAGAAAAGTATTTTTAACGGGAGAAGGTTATTTTGAAGTGTCAAAAGATGCAGCACATCCTTTTGTGGTAAACACTAATAAAATGGACGTTACAGTATTGGGAACTTCCTTTGATGTGAGCGCTTATCCCGATGATCCGGGAGAAAGGACTGTTCTTAACACAGGTTCGGTTAGGGTAAATACTGTCGAAGGGATTGCCCGGCGAAATGATGGCGTTATACTGAAACCGGGGTATGAAGCAGTGTTAAGCGAAAACGAAAATAATCTGCGAACGAATACGGCAAATATGGAATCAGTCCTGGCATGGAAAAACGGTATGTTCATATTTGAAGGAGAACCTCTGGGAAGCATTATGAGGAAGTTGTCACGCTGGTATAATGTTAATGTAAAATTTGATAATGATACAGATACCGGATTACATTTTACGGGAAGAATAAAACGTTTTGAAAATATTACCGGATTATTGAACCTGATGGAATTAACTGGTAAGGTGAAATTCAGTGTAGTGGGGAATGAGGTGGTGGTAAACCCTGCCGGAGAATAATGAATCAGGGTTGATGAAGACATGTAAAAATTTCGATTAACGGTTTAATATTTTTGAATACTCTCCTCCCCCGCTGGGGGAGGTTGGGAGGGGGCACAAAAAACGGGAATGCGACAACATTCCCGGGTAAAGTCGTAACCCTTTTCTGTTCAGGTTGGAGACATGGCAGAAAAGGAATTATCTAACATTTAACCATACGAAGGTATGAAAAAAGTTTATTTCCCAAAATGCCGGTACAGTGCAACAAACATACCGGATTTAATTCTTCGGGCGATGCGTATCACTATTTTTCTCACATTGGCCTGTGTGGTGAATTTATACGCAACAGGCTATTCGCAGGGAACCAAGCTGACTTTAAATTTAAAAGATGTAAAGCTCTCTGATGTATTTAATGTCATCCAACAAAAAACGAATTATCAGTTTCTTTACAATGATGAAGAAGTGGCAAAGGCTCCTTTAGTGAGTGTTCATGTAAAAGATGCCACTGTTCAGGATATCATGACGGTTTGTTTTACGGGTAATTATCCTTTGGAGTACAAGATCGAGGATAGCACCATTATTATTATGGAAAAGCCGGTTTTTTCTCATATCCTGGGTTTTCCTCCCATACTTAAAATGTTCCAATTTATTATAAAAGGAAAGGTGACTGATTCATTAGGAAAACCATTGATTGGAGTGAGTGTGAGGGTCAAAGGAACTTCTATCGGAACAGTAACAGATGCAAACGGATATTATTCTTTAACGTTGGAAAATAGGAACGGAATATTAGTGTTTTCTTATATAGGATATATAAAGAAAGAGGTGCCGATAAATAATCAATCTGAGATTAACGTAACGCTAAAAGAAACAAATAGTAATTTAAATCAGGTAGTAGTAGTTGGTTATAAAAGTGTCACAGAAAGAAACTTGTCGGGGGCTGTATCTTCCGTAAATATGGACGAATTAAGAGATATACCCTCTGCCTCATTGCTCAGCCTATTAGCCGGGAAAGTACCTGGTATGCAGGTTGTAATGAGAACCGGCCTGCCGGGAGGGGCAACAGGCGGATTGGTTGTCAGGGGTAACACTAACCTTTCAGCCGCTGACAATGTCACTGGACTGAGTAATCCATTATATATAGTTGATGGTATTCCAATATCCCTCTCTGATCTGGCTGGATTTGATGTTACCCAAAATGATTTTTTCGCAACGCTTAATCCTAATGATATTCAATCAATTGAAGTTTTAAAAGATGCCGCTGCCACAGCCATCTATGGCGCAAGAGGCGCAAACGGAGTAGTTATAATAACTACAAAACACGGATACAGCGGCGCCACGCGATTCAATTTTAGCTATGCTTATGGTGTAAACTTTCAACCGCCCAAGCTCAAAGTATATATTGGAGAGGCTGAAAGAGAAGAAAAGCTGAAATTAATTAAAAGCAGCCTTGGTGCGCTGTTTGGAGAAGACACTTCCTGGGTGGATGTACGAAATGGCCTCGGGATTTTAGGATACGCATTACCCCCTGTATTGACAGACAAAAATAATCCGGCTTTTAATAATGCGTATGATTATCAAAAAATGTTCTACCAGAATGGATTAACCCAACAATATAACCTGGACATGGAAGGAGGCAATGAGAAAAATACCTTTCGCTTGGGACTGGGCTATTATAAAGAACGGGGAATTCTTGTCGGATTTAATTTTTCCAGATATACCCTGAATGCAAGCCTTATAAATAATTTACCGAGGAATATACGCAATACCCTTTCCATGCGATTTTCTTATTTGGGCAGGCTTGGAGGACAAACTGATAATATGAGATCTTTCCCCACCGCCCCAACACAATTGTTGTCTTCCTTATACTACAGAACCCCCCAGGAATTGGATTACTTAAAAGGACAATTGGGAGATACCAGACAAAGCAACAATTCCTATTTAGGTTCAATCAGTGAAGATATCAGAGTTCCCATTACGAAAACTATTTCATGGGATAATATGGGTGCTTTTTCTGCTAATTTCGGACGATCAGATTATTTTGTTCCTTCTACTGCCTCCGTTAATCAACTTTCATACAGCAGTGCATCGGCAAGTGAAAATTTCACAGTAAGCGCCCATTCTACTTTAAGCTATTATCACAAAAAAGGCAATCACGCCATTACAGGTTTGGCGGGAACTGAAGTAAATTTAGAACGTCAAACAGGGGTGAATTTAATTGGGGAAGGAGGATCCAGTGATTATATACAGGTAGTGCAGGGATTTAAAAAAGGGAATATTATCGGAAACAGTGATTATGTTAAAACAAATATGTTCTCCTACTTCGGTGATATTGCCTATTCTTATAAAGACCGTTATGATTTGGAAGGGACGGTAAGGAGAGATGCTTCTTCCCGGTTTGGAGAGAATAATAAATGGGCTTCATTTCCTTCCATTAAGGGATACTGGATTTTCTCGGATGAGTCATGGATGAAGTCCTTACAGAATATATTATCTTTTGGTAAATTGAGGCTATCCTATGGGATGTCAGGAAATGTGGATAGTGATCCGTTGCTCCAGTATAATTCATTGATAACACCTACTAATATTGGAGCGGATCTAAACAATATATATCAAAACAAATTACAGGTAGGAACCTATGGAGGTCAAAATGTAGTTGTTCCTGATTTTAATAAAATTGCTAATAATTCTTTATCATGGGAAAAATCCTCAGAGATTGATTATGGCATAGACCTCCAGTTTTTTGATCATAGACTTTATTTCACCGGGGACCTGTATTCCAGGTATATTAAAGGGGCGGTGTTTACATCTCAGTTAGCGCCTTACGTAGGCTATAATTCTATTCGCTCCAATCTGGTTGATATGATCTCGAATGGATGGGAAATGAGTTTGAACGGTTATCTTTTTCCCAGAGAAAGCGATTTTCAATGGAGTTGGACTTTAAATCTTTCTAGGAATCAAACTGTAATTGCCAAGTTGGGTAACGGAGGACGTGATTTTATTTCGGGTAATTACGCATTCGTTCAAGGCGAACCGGCCTTTCAATACTATACTTACGATTATTTGGGACCTCTTCAAAGTGTAAAAGACCTGCCGGTTAATCCTATGACAGGTCAACCCCTTCAATACTTGTGGGCTGATGCCGGCCTGGCACTGAATGAGCAAGGGAAAATATTTCCGGGCATGCCCTTATTTAAGGATGTGAATGGAGATTATCAAATTGATGGTGATAGTTATGGCTATGATGAGATGATCATTCCTAATAAATCCCCCGAGCCGAAATTAATAGGCGGGCTTAACACAAGCTTAAAATATAAAAATCTGACATTCCGGGTGGAAAGTTCGTTTGAGTTTGGTTTTTATATATTTAATACATCCTTGCAACAGATGTTATCGAATTATGATGACCCGATAGCATTCTATGAAAATGCTCTTTATCAACTCCCCCCTTCTGTAAAATTCTGGCAAAAACCCGGGGACAAAGCATATTTTCCAATGCGATATATTAGCTATAGTGATGGCGGTAGTGCACGTTCCTTTAGACCATCCTCCATGTTTATAGAGAAGGGGAATTATTGGAGCATTGACAATGTAACTCTTTCCTATAACCTGCCCCAGAGAATATCCAAAAAGCTGGGCATTAACGGGATCAACCTATATACTACTACGGAAAATGTATATATGTGGAAAACTTCTGTTGTTCCTGATCCCAGAATGGTATCTAAGACGGGATATTATGATGGACAAGGATATCCAATCTCCAGGAGTATGATTTTCGGAGCAAAGATTAACTTTTAAACATAAAATTATATGAAGAAAGTATATTATGTTGTACTATTATTTGTAATAGTACTTTCATCCTGCAGCAAGAGTTACTTGTCTCCGAAACAGGTGGATCTCGTGTACAACGAAGTCTATTGGACAAGTGAACAGGCTGCCCAAAATGCACTTTCCGGTATTTACTTTCTATATCGGGGCTTGATGATCAACGGACAAATGTACGAACGGGGAGATGCGGCGACAGGCTTGTTTAACACTGGGTGGAACGGTGGATCTCCCAATGCACTTTATTTACCGGGTGATTTTGTAGATGTCAACGGGACACAAAAATCCTGGGGTTCTTTGGAGTCATTTGCAGATTGGGGTGGATTCTATAAGGTGATCGCTCAGGCAAATCTTGTAATAACCCATGTTCGGGAAATGTCCAACGGGGTTTTCGCCCCTGGTGATAAAAATTCTATTCTGGGGGAGGCTTATTTTCTTCGTGCGTTGACGTATTTTGATATTGCCCGAATTTGGGGAAATGCTCCAATGGTTTATGAATCAATTGAAAATTCTCAACAGGTAATTGATTCTAAAAATAACACCCTGATTAACATTCCAAGATCCCCTGATGTTCAGATTATGGATTCAGTCCTTTCAGATGTACAAAAAGCGATTAGCCTGCTGAATTATGGTACTCCCGGGAGTGCTACATGGGGTATCAGAGCGAATAAAGGAAGTGCGCTTGCTCTGGCCGGTTATGCAAATATGTGGATGGCATTTTTACAAAAGAGAAATGGTCAATCCAATAGTATGTATATTCAAAATGCGATTAGTTCATTAGAAGAGGTCGTTAATAAAGGCGGGTATAACTTAATGAGCTATTCGGATTCCTCTTCCATACAAAATATGTATAAGGGCCAATCCTCAGAGGCCGTATTTGAATTGAATGTTTCTTCAAGTGATGGTGAAACATACCGGGTGGATAATGGAGGAATAGAATTTCTTACATGTGAATTACCTCCATTAGATAGTGATGCTACCCAAAATAGAGCCAGTAGTATTGATTGGGTCCCTTATTCCAACAAGAATGAAATATACCCGGAATATCCCAATGATAAGAGAGCAAATTTATTTTTTCATGCATGGGATTCTAAATATAATGAGCCTTTCTCAGACGTTAGTGCGACCGCTACTGATCGTAATTTGGTCACATGGATGACAAAATTTGCTCTATTTACTGTAGATCCTCAACGACAGCCGAATGAATATGATGCTTATTTTGCGGAAGCCAACGTGCCGGTATTCCGTTACACCGGAGTTTTACTGCTTTTAGCGGAAGCTTATGTTAAAAATAATGAGCCGGTCAAAGCGTTACCAATTATTAATACAATAAGAACACGGGCAGGCTTGGGTAATTATACCGGAAGCGACTTTCTCAACGAAATACTTCAGGAAGAAACGGGCGAATTAATTGGTGAGGGGAAGTTATTCTTTTCCTATGTGAGAAATGATTATTTTCCCGTACCCTCTGTGATGACCCCCGACAGATATGCACAACAAGGATATTACTGGCCGGTTAGCAGTAATATATTATCCTCAAATATTCTTATATCACAAACGCCTTTTTGGAGAGGTAAAACGACTTGGTAATTATAAATATTTTTATTATGAAATATGTTATTTTGATCGTCGGAATATTCTTAATCTCTTGTTCAAAGAATAATTACATTATTGGAGGGAAGAAAAACCCCACTAACAAGGTAAATGAGACAACCTACCAATTTTTGGAATCGTTCCCGGTAACAACTGAAACTGCGCAATTGATCAAACGGGCTGGTTTAACGGATGAAGTCAACGGTGATGTAACTATTATTGCACCCAGTAATTATGCTGTGGACAGATTCCTCAGGAGAAAAAATAATAGAAGGTTAAGATTAAATCCCGATACCAGCTTATTAACCGTTAGCACTATCCCCGTTGACACTTTACAGCAGTTAAAAATGTATATTGTGGATGGGAAATGGTGGAGCAAAACCATTCCTAAAGGAGGAATCGTTTTACCAACGCATGAACCGGGCGATACTATTTTATTATACGCTGACTCCACCTCCGACTCTGAACCGGGGGCGGCATGGGACGGTTCAGGAATTCCGGGATTAGGCTACCAGTATTTAAACTTTATGCAAACCAAGCCGGTAAAAGTGTATGTACATTTTAAAAGAGGCCAATATTGGGAAATGACACCCCAGGAGCGACTTTCTATGGGATATGATAATCCGGAGTGTGACCAGGTTTATGAAATGTATATATCAGATGTTGTTACAACGACCGGTGTGGTGCATGTGATTTACAGCGGTGACTATGATTTTAGTGATCATTATTATTATCATACTTTATTTTTCTTTGGTACGAGAGCGGATGATCTGTTATAGCCGGACAAAATGAACATTAAAAAAATCAGGGAATAGAAATAGTTAAAAATAAGAACTAATGAAACCGACAATTATATTATTGGTATTTATTACACTCGGACTGGCAAGTTGTTATAAAATACCTACGGAAAAAGGCTTTTTAAGTCCATTTCTACGCTTAAATGGGCAAGACACTATGAGTATTCCTTTAGGAGGTAAGGGACAAAGTCAATCCGCCTTCCTGGATGGTTCCACCCAGCCCTGTTTGTTTTCAATAGATAATATAAGGGACTTGTCGGGAAATAGATCCGGGCAGTTTTTTAAGGCGTATCTTTATCCAACGTGGAGACAACCGTATGACCGTTTTTCCGATACTACGATGGCATTAATCAAAGCAAAGCTATATTTCGATACCCTGCCTCCGTTAACTATCAACTCAATCAATGGCAGCCTTGAATATTTTGAAACAACTAACCATTTAAAAAGTGTCGGAGACGTATTTCATATTGACGTCAAGGTTCAAAATACAAGCGGACAAAAAATATACAAAAACTATGCTACCATAAGATTGGATAGTGGAGCAAGACCATTCATTGTACACCGTTGGACTGTAGCAATCATCTTGTTGAATAACCAGGGCCAAAAAACCTTTACATTATATAAATATGTTCCCGAAACCGATATTCAAAGCATTCAAAACGTTTATGATAACAACGGAAAAGAATTGCTTAGCATCCACAAAATAAGTGATACCCCGGCGACCGGAATAAAAGTCCTTATACAGTATTTAGATGCAGACGGTAATGTTTTCCCTTCTAATGAGTATGCTACCTATGCTGCCGGCACTGAAAGCTATTTTGATTATGCAGTAAATAGGCAAAATACTCCGGAGGGAGCTACGGTTGAATTTCCAATCACTCCATGGCCGGTAAATGAGAATCTGCTTTCTTACTTAAAGGGAGGCACTTATGGATTTGATAAATTGGATACCGCCACCTTACATAAGGAAGTATATTATGAGCATAAGTATCCTTATTTAAATAATTGGCCGGATGATTCCTGGGGCGCCACCAAATGGTTTATCAGATTACGTTCCAGGATTGAGTTCTATTCCAGTGGTACATGGGTCATCTCCTGTAAATTCCCTTATACGCATTTTAAATAATGTTAGGTTCGGGTTTTGACATTATATCTTATTTATAAGAGATTAATTATTCTATTTCCCATTTTTACCCTCCCATTACCCTCATGAATAATAATTGAAATTCTATTAAATCATTTATATAATGAAAAAGTCGCTGTATTGTGTAGCCTTATTTATCCTGATTACAGGTTTTGGGAAGTATAAAGATGTTTCGGGTATCCGGATAACGGACGAAGAGAGACCTGTTACCACGATGGGTAATAGTTTTTATGTGAGTAACAAGGCTCCATTGCAGGCGTCATCATTTATCCGGTTGCCAATAGGCAGTATCGAACCGGGTGGATGGGTGCTGGAGTGTTTAAAAAGGGAAAAGAATG
>SCQT01000151.1 GCA_004322015.1 Chitinophagaceae bacterium | reverse complement strand
GATTTTGCAGCGGTTCGGGTGGCAAAAAAAATAATGGGTAAAAGGCTGTTCCTTATTACAGATGCTGTTACAGAAGCCAAGACAGATTCCTATACCTATATTTTTGACAAAGACCGGTACGTTACAGAAAACGGTACTTTGGCAGGATCCTGCCTTACTTTAGGTAAAGCAGTCAAAAACCTAATTGATCATTCAATCGCTGATCCTCAGGAAGCTCTGCGAATGGCTTCTCTTTATCCGGCGCAGGTGGCCGGAAAGTCAGATATTTTAGGTAAAATAGCCCCCGATTACCAGGCAGATATGGTAGTCATGGATAAAGATTTTAATGTGAAAAACATGATCCTCGCCGGAAAAATGAAATAAAAAAACCGGAAGACTTTTCAGTGCTCCGGTTTAAAAAGTTATTTTCTTCCCGATTATTTGCCTTTTAATCTTAATCTGGCTTTTACCTCGGCAGTCAGATCATCTGTAGCAGGTTTTACAATGAGAATATTCCCTCCGCCACCTTGTGAATCGTCTAACACATAGGTGTATCCTTTTACTTTTGCCACTTCGCTCACTGCTTTTTGTGCTTTCTCAATGATGGGTTGAAGCAGTTGCTGCTGTTCCTGCTGCATTTGCTGCTGTGAAGTCTGTTGCAACTGACCGATTCTGTTCTGCAAATCGCGCAGTTCAGACCTCTTGGCTTCTTTAATGGCTTCGTTCATCTTCAGGCTGTCCTTTACAAATGTATTGGCTTTGGTCTGAAATTCCTGGTTCATGGTTTGCATAGTCTCAACCAGATTATCCCGGTAGCTGCTTAAAGCACTGTCAGCCTGGGCGGTTTCAGGCATCAAACTGATGATATCCTGCATATCCACATAGCCTATTTTTTGCGCATTGGCGCTCAAAGCGCTAAAGGTAGCCACCAAAATCACTGCTGCCAGAATGATTAGTTTTTTCATTTTAAAAAATTTTGTTTAACTGTTTTTGTTTAAATACGCTGTTTAAAATTTTTATGATCGCTGACTTATCAAATGAATTATAAAATGGGTGCGAAAGTACTTAATTTTTTAATCCCAAAATCTTTAACACGTCATCGCTCTTGTCCAATTTAGGATCTGCATAAAAAACCGTAATGCCTCCTGACTTATCCAGCACAAAATCGTACATATTCTGAGCTGCCAGCTTTTGAACGGCGGCATATATTTTATCCTGGATGGGTTTTATCAATTCTTCCCTTTCTTTAAAAAGATCCCCTTCATAGCCAAACCGTTGTTGCTGCAATTCCCGGGCCTGCTTTTCCAAATTCATGATTTCATCCTGCCGCTTTTTTCTTAAAGTATCTGTCAACATCACTTTTTCAGCATTATATTGCATGTAAAGCTGATTAGCCTGCTGAAGTTTAGCCTGAACTTCCTGCTGCCATTGTTTTGAAATAACATCTAACTTTTTTTGTGCAGTCTGATATTCCGGCATGTGTTCCAGGATATAATGAGAATCTATCACAGCATACCGCTGTGCCTGCACTACGGAAAATGTCCCGACCAACAGCACCGTCAAAAGCCATCCCTTTTTCATACCAGGCAAAATTGTTAAATATAACTTTAATGTATTGTTAAAATCGGTTTTTATTTATTGTGGCTCATATCCCAGCATAAAGCTGAATTTGGTGGCATTTTTCAGCCCCTGGCCTTTCTGCAGCCTGTCAAATCCTATGCCATAATCAAATCCCAGCAAACCAAACATAGGCAGGAAAAAGCGCATTCCGATACCTGCATCGCGCCGTAATCTGAATGGATTATAATCTTTGATGCCATCATAGCCGTTTGCAGCATCAATAAATCCGAGGGCATAAATGGTTGAACTCGGATTCAGACTGATAGGATAACGAAGCTCCAAAGTATACTTATTGAAAATAGTAAAGCCCTGGTATCCGGGAGGAGGGTTCGTATTATCAGGATTTACCTTGGGGTCGCTGGTATAATAGACCGGATAGCCCCGCTGGGATACAATATCTTTTCCATAATACACATAGTTACTGATCCCGTCGCCACCCATCTCAAAACGCTCGAATGGAGAAAGGGGCACGTTAGGATTGTACCTGCCGATGATACCCATCTTCGTGGCGAAATGCAGGACAAATGTTTTATGGTCTTTACCCATCGGTCTCCCTAAAGGAAAATACCAGTCACCTAAAAATTTATATTTCTGGTATTCAATAAAACGGAATTTCTGTTGTGGCGTCAAATTAGAATAATCTTTCCCGGGGTTAAAGGCAGAATATGGCGGCGTGAGTTGTGCCGAAAGAGAAAAATGAGACCCCTCCGTCGGGAATAACGGTTGATTGGTTGAATTTCTGTCTAACGTGATTAAGGTATAAATGTTATTGGAAATACCTGTATTTAATCCGGCAGGTGTAAATATCGGATCATTATAATAATCTTTCAGGCTAAAACGCTCATAGCTTAACTGAAAAGTAAGGCTAAAGAAATCATCCGGCCATTTAAGCTGTCTTCCGTAGGATACACTGATACCGGTAGTCTTTAAATAGGAAGTATCATTGAATATAGGAATAAAATTAGCGCCATAGGACGGGTTCGTAAACTTATTGTGATAGAAACTGACGGTAAACGGATTATGCTTTTTCCCGCCGAGCCAGGGTTCAGTAAAGGAAAAATTATAGGAATTATAAAACTTGCCGTTTGATTGCAGTTGCAGGGATAATGTTTGTCCATCACCGCTGGGCAAGGGTCGCCAGGCGCTTTTCCTAAAAATATTATGGGTTGAAAAGTTATTAAACGTTATTCCAATAGTCCCCGTAATTCCGTAATACCCTCCCCATCCTGCTGAAAGATTTAGTTTATCGGATGGCTTTTCCACCACATTCCATCCCACATCGGCTGTGCCGTTTTGAATATCGGGTTGGATGTTGGGGGTTACTTTCTGCGGATCAAAAAATCCTAATTGCGATATCTGCCGCATGGAGCGGATAATGTCTGAGCGGCTGTATTTTTCTCCAGGAATAGTACGCAGCTCCCTGCGAATAATATGTGCATTTGTTTTATCATTACCGGTAATGGTGATCCTGTTAAAATCAGCCTGGGGACCTTCCACCATACGCATTTGAAAATCAATGGTATCATTGTAAATAGAAGTTTCTACCGGAGTTATCTTAAAGAATAAATATCCGTTATCCTGATAAAGGCTGGAAACATCCACCCCCTGTTCGGTAGGAGTAACTCCCAGCCGTTTATCCAGCAAGTCAATATTGTACACATCGCCTTTTTGAATACCCAGGATACGGTTCAAAATAGAATCGGGATAACGGGCATTTCCTACCCAGGTAATATTGCCAAAATAGTATTTTTTACCTTCAGTCACCTTCAAAGCCACGTCCACACCACCATCGGGAGCATTATATACAGTGTCTGCATCAATCTGGGCATCGCGGAAGCCTTGTGTGTTATAATAATTAATCACCTTGGTCTGATCTTCCTGAAATTTCGTGTTATCAAATTTTGCTGAAGTAAAAAATTTAAGACGGACATAGGGATCCAGCAACGCCCGTGTTTTAGTAAAAGAAAGGAAACCCAGGTTATCTATATAATCTTTAAAACTGAGTGTGTGTGAACCTCCGTAAACATTGACGTCATTTGATGGATACAGGCTTATACGGGAGCGTTCTTTGGTACCTTTCATCTGGGCTTCCAATTTCCTGTCTGAAATATGGGTATTACCGCTGAAAAATACCTGGCTGATCTTGATCTTTTCACCTTTGTCAATATGAAAAGTAAGGTCAACAGTATTCAATAATCCAGGGGTTGGTTTTTTAGTCACTTTTACATTTACATTACGAAACCCTTTGTCCAGGTAATACTTTTTTATTTTACCAATGGCGCTTAACGTAGTATTCCCTGTAATAACGGTACCGGGAATGAGCCCTACTTTATCTTTAAGGTCTGAGGCGTTTGTTTTGGTAACGCCGGCAAAATAAAAATGACCCAATTGCGGACGTTCAGTTACATTGATATCCAAATAGATATTATTTCCTTCAATTTTATTGATAAGAATGGCTACATTGGAAAATAATTTCTGATCCCATAATTTTCTGATAGCCTCTGCCAACCCATCGCCGGGCAGTGTAATGGTCTCTCCTTTATAAAGACCGGTAACGCCTGCTACCAAAGAATTATCAAGATATTTAGAACCTGTGACGTTAATGCCCGCTATAGTATATCGCTGTGGATTGTTCATAGAATAGGGAACGCCCGAAGTATCTGTTGATTGAGCAGCCGCGGGAGCTGGCACCGTATCGGCAGCAGACGGCAACCTGGACGTATCGCTTTTTTGCAGCGACTTGTAATTAGCGCTATCCGAAGCAACTTGTTGTGCATTTGCCAAGGTTATGCTCACAAGACAGTAACAGGCTAAAAGAATAATATATTTTAAACGATTGCTCAATAATTTCATTCTATTGTATTTGTTCACTTGTTTTTCCGAAACGGCGTTCTCTGGATTGATAATTGATAATGGCTTCGTACAGATTTTCTTTTCTGAAATCAGGCCAAAGGGTATCCGTAAAATATAGTTCGGCATAAGCCAGTTGATAAAGAAGAAAATTGCTGATACGGTATTCTCCACTGGTGCGAATCATTAGTTCTGGATCCGGGAATGCTTTAGTACATAAATAATCCCTGAACAATCGGGGATTCACTTCTCCCGCACCGATTTTTCCTTTTTCCACATCCTCAGCTATCAGTCTGGCGGCATGCGCTATTTCCCATCTTGCACTGTAGCTTAATGCCATTACTAAATTCAAACCATTATTATCAGCCGTCATATGAATAGCTTCACTCAATTCCTTCCTGCACAAAGGGGGCAACTGTTCTGTTTCCCCGATCACATGTAGCCGGATGTTATTTTTATGCAATGACTCAATCTCTTTTCTGATCGTCGTGACCAGCAATTCCATAATTCCCTCTACCTCCGCTCTCGGGCGATCCCAGTTTTCGGTGGAGAAGGCATAAAGAGTGAGATAAGAAATTTTTAATTCGGCACATGCTTCCACAACCTGGCGAACGCTTTGAACACCTTCATGATGTCCGTACAGCCGATCCTGGCGACGTTCTTTTGCCCATCTGCCATTGCCATCCATAATGATGGCAATATGCTCCGGTAAACGCTGCAGATCAATTTTATCTTTCAAGCTCATCCCAGTGATGTAATATTAATTTGCCGGCAGGTATGCTTATTTACCTTTTTTCAGGAAATACCCTGTCCCGCTCAAAAGGCTGGCAAAGGTACAAAAATACCTTTAAGCCAAAAGTGGAGAAGTTAAGGATGCTGATTTAACACAACTTTAACTGCCTAAAACACAGGACAGTGGTAGCTGTCAAAGAGCCATGCCACGCTTATTCCAATGCATATAAAGTGATCTTTATTACTGCTATTTCCCCGTTGCCTGCCGGCTTCGCCAATGGGTGTTCCATATATTCCGGAACGATCCTGCAGGATTGATGCAATAGTTTGCTTTCCGTCAGGCCCCGGCGGAAAAGCCGCCGGTCCGGAATAAGTGGTGCTTACATCATCCAGGTAATCTGTTCCTGTAAAATGATAGGTAGCACACAGTGCAATATTCCAGTAACGGCTTACATTATATTTTAAACCGATGCCCATAGGGATGTCATAAGTCCAAAGGCTGTATTTTTTTCTATGAGGATATAATGGAGACCCCTGCCCCTCCGTACCTAACGGTTGCAGATAATACTTTTTATTTTGATACCAGGCATAGGGGTTAAAATGCAACGCACCCAATCCTAAGGTAAAATAAGGTGTAAACCGGTGTGTAAGGCTGCCCGGTTCAAAATCAAAAAAGTTGAAATCACCCTGAAGGCTGAATTCCCAGCTATTCGTGTCAAAGCTCAGATTCCGGATCCGCTGCACAGAATCCTTGCTGTAAGCATCCGAATAGCCCAGTTGGGCAAAAAGAAAATGAGCGCTGACGCCAAAATAATTATTGACAAAATAACGGTAAAAAATACCCGCTTCCGGCTTCATGGCCCGAAAAGAACCATCAGGATTCAGATCACCAAAATACTCCGCAGACCCTGCCTCAATGCCTAATTCACCCACATATTTTATGCTGTAATCATGAAAATCAGTTTGTGCGTTAGCGCTGAAAAACATGAATAGGGCAGCGGGAAAAAGACAGTAAAATTTCGTGAACATCATGAGAATATGTCAGTGAGTATGTATTAAAAACGTTGTCATTCTTTTTTTGGTATCAAAAAACGGGCTGTTCACCTATTAATTTCTTTTATCAATTCCCCATAACAGCTTGCTCCTGAGGGTGGTCAGGAAATTGCTTTCATGAAGCCTGAGCAGTCCCAGCCGGAAATTTTCCTTACGAATAGCTAATTGTATATCCCTGCTGACCGTTTCCATTCTCGAATCTAAAGTGCACAGGAACTGTTCACCTCTTCCTTCTATTTCAAAAGAAATAATATTATGATCCGGCACTACAATGGGACGGACGTTCAGGTTATGGGGAGCCACCGGCGTAATCACAAAGCTCCCCGAATCAGGGAAAACTACGGGACCGCCACAGCTTAGCGAGTAACCTGTGGAACCGGTAGGAGTAGATACTATCAAACCATCTGCCCAGTAGGTATTTAAGAATTCACCATTCAGATAGGTATGAATTTTAATCATAGCAGACGTATCTTTTTTATGTATGGTAAATTCATTCAGCCCGTAAGGCAGGTTCCCAAAAAGAGGCACATTGGAATCTAAATGCACCATGGTGCGCTGATCAATCTGGAAAGTACGATTGATCAAAGCCTCGACTAATCCCGGAATATCTTCCCTGCCGATACTTGCCAGGAAACCAAGCCTTCCAAAATTAATACCTATAACAGGAATTCCTTTGTCCTGCACATAACTTACGGTGTCCAGCAGGGTTCCGTCTCCTCCCATGCTGACAAGAAAATCTGTGCCGGTATTCAGATCTTCTGCCGACGAGAAGGTCGCCAGTTCCTTATCCAACCTGAGTTGGGACCGGATTTGCAGATAAAACGGTTTATAGATGACGGGGCGGATACGATAATACAGCAACTTGTCAACCAACTGTTGCACATCGGGAATCTCCACACCCGAGGTGGTACGACTATATAATGCTATTTGCATGCAGGCAAATTGAAAATATCCTGACCTATAAAATCAAAACGTGGACTTAAAGTGTAAAAATAGACCTTTTTCCCCTAAACGGTTAATGCTGTATTCTACTCTCAGTACGGCATCATAAAAGGACACAACGTCTGCTCCAGCCCCGTAAGTATAGAGCAATTCATTATCTAAAAAACTGGAGCCGGGATTTTTTTTATAAGAATACCCTAAATCACCATACATTTTTAAATAGATCTGCAACGGAATAGTGGAAAATTGTTTGGGCAGTAATCGTGAATGTATTCTCAAAGCCAATATCTTTTGTTTAAGTGTGTTGCGCAAAATGCCGAAACGATCGCTTTCAAGCACAAAATATTCCATTCCACGCAAATAATTATTGTAATATCCCATTTCCTGCGACAGGAAATATGGTTGGTTCTCCGGAAAATGCATTTCTCCAATGAATTCTACGGCTCCATAAGTCGCCGGGAAAATAGTCCAATACTTTGCCGCATCTGCCGAAATGGTTGTTTCATTCACTTTGCCCAGTATTCCGAATCCCTTTCTTACCAAATTGGCATTTATGTTAAATCCGTTTAAAGGATAGGTCCATATATCCGCCCCTACGTAATCGAAATTATAACTTAATTCTAAATATTTCTGAGTGGTATTATTATCCGGAAAAAAGTCCGGATTCCGTTTTAAGATGGTATCCTGAACCTTATATACATTGTAAGTAAGGCTTATTTTATTTCTAAGGCGTATAGCCCTTTTGTATGTGTAATTAACGCCAAAAGTAAATTGTTGTTTTAAAAAATAATCCGATTTAAAATAAACCTGTTTATCCGATTCCGATTCATAATTTACTTCTCGGTTATGGCTGTACGATACAATCAGACCCATTCCCTGCGTAAGGTTTTTGTCAAAATAAGGTAACTGATATTGTAAAGTATATTGACGTGTGTAACCATGTTGTAAAGAAAGCTGCAGGCGGTCATTTTTCCCCGTCAGATTATTCTCATATAACTGAATCCCATAGTTTAGTCTGTCTAAGCGCCGGTGTTCCTGTACCCACCAGACATTGAAATTCCTGTCTGCAAGACTTAACATAGGTATTACCAGAAAATACAGTCTTTCGAAAACCTCCACGTGCAGATCAACCCGGTGTACAGAAGTATTGACAGAATATATATGCACCGTCAGAAACAGGGAGGTGTTTAATAATTGTTGCCTTTTCTCTTCTAAATAAGCGTTGAGATCACCGGCATATAAAGTATCTCCGGGATTTAATCCCAGCTCTCTTAAAATAATGGAAGTTTTAGTCTTCTTGTTCCCGGTAACTATTATCTTATTTACGACTAAATAGTTAGTATCATGAATATGATCTCGCCTGGAGAGTTGATTAAGATCTAATTGAGGCTCTTCTTCAATACGCTGAACGGTTACCAGGGGTCCGCGTACCTTTTGCGCGCTGACAACAGAAACCGTCAGCATTGACAGGATTATAAAAGGAACCAACTTCAGGGACATACTCACTTTCCGGCAATTGCAGACCATGATATATGAAAAGGGCAAAAGTAGGGTATTTACCTAATAATATTTTACATATTGAGATAATTCATCAAAAGATCATAATTCCTGCGTATGTCATCGCCCGAAGGAGGTTCATCAAAACGATACTCGATGGTGTAATGAAAACGCTCTAACGTAGCTATAAAGGTGCTGAGATCTTGCCGGTTCGTCTTTAAGATAACCTGAAGTTTACGGGTGACCGGGTTATTGAAAGTATATACACCATGGATACGGATATCTTCGGATTCGGCCAGCCTGGATATTTCGGACAGCATGAAATCATTTTGATCTATTTGCAAGACTAAAATGCCCCCTGTTTCATGCACACCGTTAAAATGAGCGAGGGTGAAAAGCAGGTTTTCCTGTGTAATAGCGCCTAAATAATGACCCCCTTCATCCACCACCGGCACCACACTCAATTTAAAGTCTCCTGCCAATTTCAGCGCTTCAAAAAAATGAGCATTAGCCTTTACCGCGGGCTTTAAATAAGGTAAATCCACATTCTTCAACAGTATCTCCTGATCATCCAAATCCAATAGTCCGTTTTCCTCCAGAAGGCAAACGTATTGATCTTCTTCCACCAGAGGTAACTGGGATAAATGGTATTCATTCATCAGCCGTAAAGCCCTTGCCGGAGAATCTAATTCATTGACCACAGGGATAATCGGAGATATCAATTCAGTCGCCAGCATATTGTACTAACAAGTTTACAAGGAAATAAGATTTTTACTGATCATGTTTTTTTAAAAATTCTTCTAAAACGGCGTTAAATTCTCCCGGTACCTCCATCATGGGTGCATGCCCGCAATAATTGATATAATGCAACTCTGAGTTGGGGATCAATTTATGAAACTCCTCTGCCACTAATGGCGGAGTAATAGTATCATTTTTTCCCCAAATCAGCAAAGTGGGCACTTTTATGCCCTGTAATTCCTCCCCGAGGTTATGCCGGATAGCAGATTTAGCTAAAGAAATAATTTTAATGGCCTTCAGCCGGTTATTTACGATCTCAAACACCTCATCTACCAATTCTTTGGAGGCTATCTTTGGGTCATAAAAAGTCAACTCAGTTTTCTTTTTGATAAATTCATAATTCCCCCGCTTAGGGTAAGTTTCACCCATCCCGTTCTCAAATAATCCCGAACTGCCGGTAAGAATAATTGTTTTCACACGCTCCGGATGATTTAATGCATACACCAGACCCACATGCCCTCCTAACGAATTACCCAACAGATTGATATGATTATAATCCAGGGCATCAATAAAACGATTGACATATTTGGCTAACCCCCCTACTGTCGTATCTAAAAGATTGAGCTCGTATAAAGGTAATAAGGGCACTATTACTTTACACTTGTACCTGAAATGTTCCATCAGGTCGCCAAAATTACTGAGGGCGCCGAAAAGTCCGTGTAGCAATACCAAAGGTGCTCCCGTTCCCTCCTCTACATATTTAAATTTACCATGGTGCTTAATTTCGTATTCCATTGATTAATGGCCCATTTTTGTGCTAAAGTAGCTTTTTTTTCATTGTTATTACGAAAAATAACTCTTTGATACCGGTATAAAAAGTCAATCTGTAATTGATTAGTTTTATGTCCTGAATAAGGAAAGAAAACGGGATCCATTCAATTAATAAACTAATTTATCAGTCCCGGTTTTATTAATGAATCTAAAAGATCTTATTTCTAAATACCTTTGATAAATAGTTCTGTTCGCGGTCTTAATCCAAATATTGCATGATCACCATTGCTGCAAAACAGCTATTCAAAAACAGTCCCTCAAACAATGAAACAATTCAACAGTGAAACAGATAGATAAAGATATTCTTTTTGAAAATGATGATATGATAATCATCAATAAGCCCGCCGGGTTATTAAGTATCCCCGACAGATTTAACGATCATTTGCCCAGCCTTTCAAAGATATTGGAACACCGCTTTGGGAAAATATGGGTGGTACACCGGTTGGATAAGGATACCAGCGGTCTTATTGTTTTTGCCAAAAATGAACATGCGCACCGATTTCTTTCTGATCAGTTCCTGAATAAAAAAACGGGAAAAATATACCTGGGATTGGTTGCAGGCAGGATTTGGGAAAAAGAAGGGACCATTGACACTCCTATTCTGGAAGACCCGGGAAGAAAAGGGAAAATGATGACTGGGAAGAAAGGAAAAGAAGCGCTTACAAAATATGATGTGCTGGAATCTTTTAATTTATACAGCTATCTGAAAATTCAGATCTTTACCGGAAGAACTCATCAAATCAGGGTGCATTTACAATCTATCGGACACCCTATTGCAATGGATGAAGTTTATGGCAGCGGCAAACCGTTTTATTTGTCGTTCATCAAGAAGAACTATCATGTGGGGAAATTCCAGGAGGAAGAGAAGCCATTAATGAGCCGAATGGCCTTGCATGCCTCTTCGCTGTCTTTTACAGATAAAAATGGGCAAAGGCTTACAATTGAAGCGCCTTTGCCCAAGGATTTCCAGGCCGTATTGAATCAACTGAGAAAACATGCCGGCATGTTTCAGTGATTCAAAATTACCACAGCCAAAGCAGGCAGGAATTCCTCAGCTTACTTGTTCGGCTGAGGAGTGGTTCTTAAATAGGGCTTAATAATTTTATGCCCTTTAGGAAACTTTTTGGGGATATCTTCAGTTTTTACAGACCCGCCAACAATCACATCCTCACCATCCTTCCAATCGGCAGGCGTGGAAACCGCATAGTTGACAGTAAGCTGCAACGAATCCAGCACACGTAATAATTCTACAAAATTACGACCGGTGGCAGCAGGATAAGTCAAGGTCAGTTTTACCTTTTTGTCGGGTGAAATGATAAACACTGAGCGGACGGTATGAGAGCCTGACCAATTGGGATGGATCATCCCATAGAGATTGGCGACTTTTTTGTCCGGATCAGCTACAATAGGGTAAGATACACTGGTATGCTGGGTTTCGTTAATATCTTTGATCCACTCTTTATGCGATTCCAGCGGATCTACACTCACTGCTAAGATTTTAGCGCCCCGTTTCCTGAACTCGTCTTGTAGTTGCGACATCCGGCCCAGTTCCGTGGTGCACACAGGGGTGAAATCAGAGGGATGAGAGAATAATACTCCCCATCCATCGCCGAGGAATTCATAAAAATCAATCTCTCCGGCAGTTGTCTGTGCCTTGAAATTCGGCGCAGTGTCTTCTAATAGTAAAGCCATGATTTATTTTTTTTAAATGAATGATATCTGCAAAACTATGTATTTCCTACATGTTAAATAGACTAATATTAAAAATTTAAGATTTAATTAAAAAACAAGAGGTATTTTTTCATTTATTACATGTATATCCTTCCATGCTTGTTTTTCCACTTTTACACCAGCCGGATCAGGAAACTTTCTTCATTTCCCAGGCATAATAAGCCATCTTGAATTTCAGATCGTCCTCCAATTCTGCATTTTTGATAGCGGTTTCTTCATCAAAGCCCAGTTCTTTGTAACCGAGATATAACGCATACAAGCTGCCCAACAGATCATTGCATTTGGATAAATTTTGCTTATATAGATAGGAGGGCGCTAACACCGGTTGTTTCGTTTGCAACTTCGGAAGCACGTCATCTATAGACAGACAATCCGGATCTGTTCTCCATCTGCCCCCCTCATCCTGAATACCCGTTCTGCTCACTTCAACACGGCAATTGTCAAAAATCTGAGACTGACCGAAGATCTTTTCCAGGTCGAGTATAGTGGGTTCTTCCAGCCCCGCTTCAAATTTTTCTACCAGTTTCATTTGCACCCGGTCACCCGTTTCACCGGAAAGCCTCAATAATTTATTCAACGTATTAAAATCAAGAATGAAATCCATACGGAACATTTTTTTGTGATTGATCACATACCCCCACAGGGATACCCATTCGGATCTGTCAAAAATAATCTGGCTGACAGCTATGGCATTTACATACCGTGGAACATTTTTTACCTTTTGCATAACTCTCATTTTTTGTGACAATTCAAAGATCCTGTTCCACAGTGCAATGTATTTGCACTCCAGAAAAAAATTAAAATTTTTTTTAACGAAAGGGGATTTATTTTTGTTATGTATCCTGAATTACATTTATTGCACCCTTATAAACCGTTATGATCATGAATATCCAAAAAATCATTTTAGAGACAAAAGAATACATTCATAATAATACGGGCACTTTCGCCAGAGGCGATTTACATACTTTGCCCCAGATCCACCGGGAGGATTTGTTACGTTACCTGCAATCATTGCACAACAGGTTTCCGCGTAACAAGTTCCTGAGATTTGTGAAGAAGCTGCAATCAAAGAGAATGATCATTGAAAGTAATGACCGTTCACTGACTTTTGATCCGACTTTTTTGTTTTGAACAGTGCATCAGATATTCACGTTCCAGAAAGCTTTTACCAGGGCCCATGCTTCCGTGGCAGAAGAGGGGTCGTAGCTTGCTCTGATATCGCAAAAGAATGCATGATCTGCACGGGAAAATACCACATTGACATACTCTTTTCCGGCATTATCCAATGCCTGGATGTTTTTATCAATCATATCTTTGGTAATACGCTTATCTTTTCCGCCCCAGCAAAGCAACAGCGGACAGGGGATGTTTTTTATTCTGTCTCCTGCCATCCCTGCCAAATCTCCGCCGTAAAAACAGGCCGCGGCCTTTAGCGGCAACAGGCAGGAAGCCAGGAAAGAAACTCTTCCCCCGAGGCAAAACCCTATCGAACCGGTTCTGTGTGCATCTACTTCGCTTTGCCGGGTCATAAACTTATGAGTAGTAATGATATCATCCGATAATCCGGGGGTGGTAAGCGCCTGCACATGCGGCCTTACCGTTTCAAAATCGGTATAATTACCTTCAAATCCTTTGTCCGCAGTGCGATGGAACAGTTCCGGAGCAATTGCATAAAATCCTTCGGCAGCAATGCGCTCCGTCACATCCCTGATATGGGCATTCACTCCAAACGCTTCCTGAAAAACTATCATTCCAGGCAGGTTGTCCCCTCCCGATGGATATGCTGCATAGACCTGCATAGTGGTTCCATCCTGTACTGTCAGTGGCACATAACCCTTAATTAATTGTGGCATCAGTATTATTTTTTTGATTCCAACTCGTCGTGGATAGCTTTCAACAGAGAATATTTTCCGGTAGTATCCCCGCCTATTTCCCAAATCATAATGCCTGCACCCCGTTCTAATGCCAGCGCAGTTTTTTCTTTCATCGTTTTTATCCCGTTGTAATAAATGCTGTCCCAAACATCATAGTAAGGGTTGGCTCCCTCAGCAAGCAGATGACGATAAGAAGCTCCCATTCCTTTTCCCTTCCCATAAAAAGGGACACCCATTACCGCTTTATCACCTGGCATTCCTCTATCGGTAACCCAGTAATCGAAGGAACGGACATCTAACCAGTAAGGAGCATGCGGAACACGTTCACCATGGAAAGTATTGTAATCATCGTCATAAGCCATGATGTTGAACCAATCCGCTATCCGGAATGCTTCTTTTTTAATTCCATAACCATGTAAATCATGATATGAAACTATTGCCGCAGTGAGCTTTTTCTCCGCGGGATGCAGGCTGTCAGCCAACTGTTGCATTAACAACACATAATTAGAAGATGATGGTTCGATCGGATCAGGATATTCCCAGTCAATGTCGGCGCCATCAAGATCAAAAGTCCTCACCACATTCATGACCGAATGGACAAAACGAGTCCGGGTAGCTTCATTGTTCGCCAGCACTTCAAAACGTGTATCGTTTCCTCCGCCATCACCAATGTTCCAGCCTCCTATAGAAATAAACACCTTTACGCCATGATCATGAGCTGCTTTTACCAAACCACGCAGGGTATCGGGAAGAGGAACAGGTAATAAATTTCCCGAACTGTCAGGGGCTGGCACCGCAAAGGCATAATTAATATCCGTCAGGTACTGAAAGGGGATCGAAGTTGTATCCACCCGACCTGCCGGAAGATATCCAACCACCTTAAAATCCGTGTTATTACGCTGCAGAACCGGGTGAGTATTACAGGAAATAAAGATTATTATCAAGCTTGATAATAATAAGTAAGCGGAGTATCTTTTCATCAGGAAATATTTTGATATAACATACGGCCGATTCCTATTCAATGCTATCCTTTGCAATGACGGTCCAGTCATAATTCCCATATCCTTCTTTTATTTTTTGATCCATTGCTTCAGCAATAGCAGGAATAACGATCAGAGGAGATTTTTTTTGCTTTGCCGCCTGCATCATCAGTCCCGCATCCTTGCGTGCCATATTCAATTCCCAGGACGGTTGTTTGAAATTACCCTCAGACATTCGCTTCAATCTTGCCGGGGCTATTTTGGCAGGATCCCAAAATTCGAACAAAGCCATCACATCTTCTGCAGAAAAATCAAAAGATTTTGCCAAAGATAAAGTATCTGAAAGTCCGGATGTCAGCGCCATCAAAAACAGGTTGCCAATCAGCTTCATGCCGGTCGCTTTCCCCTCTTCCGGGCCGAGATTGACTAATTTGCCTGTCATTTTGGATAATTCGGAAGTCACTTTTTTAATCACCTGCTGATCACCTGAAACCAGCATTACTCCTGTGCTTTCCAAAGCATTTTTCGGACCCATAAATACCGGTGCATGAAGATAGGTAAAGCCTTTTGCATTCCATAATGCAGTCCTCTCAATCGCACCTTCAACCGAAGTGGTGGTATGGTCAATGATCATCACACCCGGCTTGAAACCGCTTTGCGCTCCATCCAGGACTTCGTTTACCGATCGGTCTTCCTTTAGGGTAAGATGAATCATATCAGCTCCTTTCACTGCTTCAGCCGCCTTATTAAACGCTTTAGCCCCCTCAGCTTCCAGCGCTTTTGCCTTTGAAGCCGTGCGATTCCATACCTGAACCTGCTCTCCTCTTTTGAGCATAGCTTTAACAAAATTAGAACCTAAAAGTCCCATCCCAAGAAATGCCTGCATGATTATTTTTTGGATAAAGGTAAAAAGATTAAAGGAAACCCGACGGAATATAATGACATAATAACGAACTACTTCGCTGATCAAAGCGGACAATTTTCCCCAATTATTTTCCAATATTCCCATTGTTTTGACGTTCAATCTTATATTATTTTGCCTTAAAATAATTAAACCATGAGCACGCAAAAAGAACTGCCTGCATTAGATAACAAGCTAAAGATTTCGCAGGAACAGATCAGAGAATTTCAAAAAAAAGGACATATCCTTATCCGTCAGATTTTAAATGCCGGTGAAGTCAAGGCTTATGAACCGGTGATCGTAAAAGCAGCAGCACATTATAACAGGGAAAGACGCAAGTTGGCCGAGCGTGATACATACGGAAAAGCATTCCTTCAGATCATGAATCTGTGGCGTCATGACGAAGGGGTGAAGAAATTTGTACTTGCCAAACGCTTTGCGGGAATTGCAGCCGACCTGATGAGTGTAAAAAATGTGCGCCTTTACCATGATCAGGCTTTGTTTAAAGAAGCGGGCGGCGGCCCTACACCCTGGCACATTGATAAATATTACTGGCCTTTAGGTACGTCCAATACGATCACAATGTGGATGCCTTTGGTGGATATTAACGTGGAAATGGGTATGCTTACCTTTGCCTCCGGTTCTCACAAAAAAGAATTCGTATTTAAAAATGAGATATCCGATGCTTCTGAAAAAGAAGTCAGTAACTATGTGAAAGAAAATGATTTCCCGATAACAAGGGCTGTCAGCATGCAGGCCGGAGATGCCACTTTTCATTACGGTCATACTATCCATGGCGCTCCGGGAAATGATTCCAACACGATGCGGGAAGTAATGACCATTATTTACTTTGCAGATGGAGCTAAAGTAACTGAACCGTCCAATAAATGGCAAGCTGATGATCGTAAAACATGGCTGATGGACTGGCCCGTGGGGAAAAAAGCAGCTTCCGAATTGAATCCATTATTGTTATAGACCGGTATGACTCTTTTTCCAGATAATTGATCACAAACAGCCGCGTGCTGATTGTGACGTGACAGGACGACCTTTTCTTTACCTTTACCTCGGTTTAATCATGCTAAAAAAAAATCATTTACTTATATTAATCGCTTTCGCGTTTTTTATAACCACAGAGGGATGCCAGAATATGAGCAACAATCAACAAACTGCTGCTAATACAACGCAGGCTGAAGTTATTTATCACATTTTTCTCAGAAGCTTTTATGACAGTAATGGGGACGGCATAGGTGATATCAACGGGATCAGAGAAAAATTAGGTTATCTGCAGGGATTGGGAGTAACAACTATCTTAGTTACACCGATTGTGCAATCCGTTTACTACCATAATTATTTTGCGGACAACTTCCGGAAAATTGATCCGTCATACGGTACTATAGAAGATTGGATCAATTTAGTAAAGGCCGCTCATAAACGCGGTATGAAGATCTATCTGGATGAAGAATTTCAGTATGTTACCAACCGGCAAAAATGGTTTAAAGATTCCTATCAAAACCCGTCTTCTCCATACAGCAAATATGTCCTCTATAAGGATTCCGCCAATACAGAACCGGTGCCTATTATATACAATATTTCTACTCTAGTCGGCTATAACGATAGTTCAAGGCAGGTAGCTACGGTAAATTTGAATGATCCGCAGGTGCAGAACTTTTTTTATAAACTCCTGAAATATTGGATGGACCCTAACGGGGACGGAAAGTTTGATGATGGGGTGGATGGTTTCCGGCTCGATCACATGATGAATAATTTAGATTATAAAAACATTCTGACTGATCTGTTCACAAAATTCTGGTGCCCGCTGATTACCAAATTAAAAGCGGTGAATCCTAAAATTATTTTCATCGCCGAACAGGCGGACTGGGCTGATTATGGGAAAGATTATTTTGACAGCGCCTGTGTAGATCGTGTATTCGCATTCAATCTGCGCAATACCATCGTATCTTTTAACAAAGAACAAATTGCTTCGGCGGCAGATTCTACTTTTGCCAATACCCCCCCCGGAAAGTTGCAAATTGTGTTTATTGAAAATCATGATATGGAGCGGTTTTCCTCGGCAGTAGATCGTAATCCCGGGAAAATGCGGGTG
This sequence comes from Chitinophagaceae bacterium, assembly GCA_004322015.1. Classification (GTDB taxonomy): domain Bacteria; phylum Bacteroidota; class Bacteroidia; order Chitinophagales; family Chitinophagaceae; genus FW021-bin31. Next base: position 836 of record SCQT01000151.1, on the reverse strand, counting down.
GGGGCGGCGCTTAATTTGCTGATCGGTGGCGTCCCTTCTGTTTATTACGGGCAGGAATTAGGCATGTTCGGCAAAGGAGGCGATCACCGTTTTGGCAGTACGGACGGCAACGATATCCCGCAAAGGGAAGCTTTTGAATGGTACAAAGCAGATACCGGCAAAGGAATGGCAATCTGGTACAAAAACACGGGCCCATGGTGGGATAGCACTGACCTGAAACCCAATGACGGCGTGTCTCTGCAGGAAGAGGAGTTTGAACCCAATTCTTTATGGAACTGGTACCGTTCCCTTATCCACCTGCACACCTCGCATGCAGTATTTTATAATGGGAAATATGCAGGCATTACGAATGACAATAACCAGGTATTTTCTTTTATCCGTTATACAGATGACAGCTCGGCGGTAGTAGCGGTTAACTTATCGGATTCATCGCAACAGGTAAATATCAATCTGGACAGTCCTTTATTAAAGTGGAATGATAAAAATACATTAGTCAATTTATTCGGAAATATTAATCCGGCTATCAATGGCGGGAGAATATATCTCCAACTGCCTCCATACAGTGTGCAGGTATGGGAAAAAGAAAATTAGATCGCAGTCGGATGATTTGTTTTATAACGATTTATTTGCGTGCAAATGATCTGAAAACGATACTCTTAGGGATGATGTAACACCATTTGCAGGATGCCATCTTTATTTCTCAATAACATTTCTTTTACAATAGTTCGGTATAAAAATTAAGCAGCCATGGAGCCAATGTTTAAGCATTTAGCATATAGCTTTCTTATTTTATTACAATTCAGCTCTATGCCTAAGTTTGAAAAAATAGTTTCGGT
>SCQT01000150.1 GCA_004322015.1 Chitinophagaceae bacterium | reverse complement strand
TTTCTCTGATCTTCGTGATCTGCACATCCATCTGCGCAGTGATCTTTTGCTGCATCGCATCTACATGAGCATACAATGCAAATGCATCTTCCGCAGCTTCCCTGTTAATGGTACCTGTAAGTAGCTTCTTTTTAACTCTTGAATTTGTTGACATTTTTTTTGTTTTTATAGTGTGAATTACTGTTATTGTTCATTGCTTTTCCTATCAGCCACATCATTACCAGCGCAGCCAGCACAATCATGTCAGCTTGATTCATAGTTCTTTGATTTCGTTAGTGTCAAGAATAAGTTTTATCTCATCTAAAACCTCCATCATTCTCCGCTTCATCTCCCTGATAGCTACCACATCAGACGAATTCCAGTGCGCTTTTAACCAGACTTCAATTTCTTTTGATTGCCGGAACAGCCTTTCTATTTCAGCTTTAACATCCATCTTTGGGGCGTTTTCTTCCCCCCTGTTGGGGGGATTAAAGGGGGGCTTGGATTCGTGCATACAAATTTGTTTTGTGAATCGATTCAACAATCCGGTTAATGATGATCATCTCATAAGGATGACGTGTGGTATCAATGTGAATCCAGAAGGCAATGAATGACATAGATTGCGAGCCACTTAGACGCAACGTATAACGCTTCTGATCCATATTATTAAGCATCCGATCCATTTGGTCAACGATCTCCGTCATCAGTTCTTTTGTGATCATATTCCCATATCCGACCGGATCATAATTACAGACATAACCCCGCGTCAGGTTAAAGAGCGCAAGCAATTCACTGCGGCTCATCCGTATTCTGATTTTGTTCATCCAGCTCATATTGTTTGATTTTACTATTTACTTTATCGTACCGTGAAATGAAGTCATCAAAATTTGTTGCTATCATATCATCAATCTCCCGATAGGCGTGGAGGATAGTGGTGTGATCTTTATTGAAAATCTTCGCTAAAACCTTCAATTTTTGCTTGCCTATGTAATTTTTTATAAGATGAAAGCATACATACCTCGCCATGATGACCTCATGTTTCCGATTGGGCTGCATTATTTTAAAGATCGGCACCTTCAGCACCTCGCTGGTTATTTTTATAATGTCATCAATGATCAGTTCCTCTGCATTTTCCACACCATCAATACTTATCTTCACGCATTTTCCCGTTTCCGCGACAATTGCATCTTCGAGCAATTTTACCTGTAGATTTACCCATGCGGCTTCATCTTTGTTAAATAGTATCATCGAATTTGTTTTTATTGTCCAACAATTCCCCTATCATCCTTGCGTAGCTTTCTTCCAGCACGCAGCTATGTGGTCGTGCGTGAAGCAGCTTCGGTGAATGGAGATATTCATATTTATTTATTCTGGCTGAATATGTCAGCGAGGCAGCATAGGTAAGGAAGCTTTCATCTCTATGGTTCCACTGGTTTATCCACCACTTCCAAAACATTCGGTCTTTAACCAGGTATTCAATACCATAAGCATCGTTTCCAAGATAATGCCGCAACCACGCTTCGCCCATCTTCATCTGAAACTCACCATATTGCAGTTCATCCCACGTCAGCAACTCCAATATGCGCTGTCGGTCTGTAATATGCTGAGCCTTCAATATTTTCAGATAGCTCATATCAGTCATTGTTTTGAAGCTTATGTTTGAGTACCAGCCTTCGAACCCTGCGAAAATCTCCCTCGCAATCGTTCCAGATATGGTTAATGCTCACTTCATCTTCCACGCCGTTGGCTTTGCAGAGCATCGCCACATCTTTGTACCCTGGCATATTTAGTCCGATGAATTTGCGTCCGAAGCGGCTGTATATTTCCTGATAGCCTTTTTTATTCAGCGCCTGACCTCTGGTAATGCGCTTTTGCAAATAGTCGGTAGCCATGAGTATGATGCCCAATCTTCCTTCCGTTTCATTATAAAGTGTGATGAACAGGTACAGTACGCTGTCATTCAGCTTATCGGCTTCATCTAATATCAATAATGGATTTTCCATTCGTGTAACGGTGCTGACTATCTTCGCCATCAGGTCGGACGAGTTATAACCAGCCGGATCAACGCCCAATTTGCTGAGTATTTCCGTCAGGAATTGCTTTTTGTTCCAGAATTCATTGCAGGCAATGTGAAACACGTTTTGCTTCTTGCTGAATTCCTTGGCTATATGTGTCTTGCCAATACCGGCTGCCCCCGTGATAGCAAACACATTGCTGAAATTAGCCGCATCCGTCATGAATACCTTTAGCGTTTGAGCTGCTTTGGTATCTACCGTGTTCCAGTTACCGTTGAGATGAAATCCAAGCTGTACGCCGATACTTTTCCACATTTTATCGGAAATGTTTTCCCAATTCTCATTGCGTATCTGACTGATTGTCGCTGCGCTGACATCTTTAAGAGCCGCCGCCGCAGCGTTCTGGCTCCCGTAGGCGGTGATGTGTGTTTCTATCAGCGCCTGAATTTGTTTTTTTTGTTCCGTGTTCATACTTTTGTGTTTTATGTGTTAGTAATGGCCGTCTTTACGGGGCGGCTTTTTTTATCCTAAATCCCTTATTTCATCCAGCGTCATTATGTTATCGTCATCTGCATCTTCATAGCTGGATGTCAACGCCTTATATTCCGCTGCTTTCATCAATTCCTTATCCACCGATGGACCGGTCAGCATCACCGCTTCTAAATTGATACCTTCATTTCTCAAGGTTTCTTTTCTCTTCTTGTCGGCATCCGCTATATGCTGTGCAGCTATCTTTTTAACCGTTATTAACTGGTTCAAATATGTCCTGCTTCCCTCTACGTGGTCCATTGCCGCACCGGGTACGCGTTCAAATGTGTGGATCACTTCCTGAATGCCTTCCTCATTAGTTATCAGTATCCGGCTCATGTCTATGCCGTCATAATGCACATTCACTTTAGAGCCGATCCAGCGCTGATGCAGATTTGCCGGAACCTGGTAAAGAAATCTTTCGTTATTGATCTGCACCTGCACGCCTTTATTTGTAATGCTTACAGGCTTTTCGGTTGTTTTGCCTAATTTGTTGAGTACCCATGTATCATCTACCCTCCGTTTCATCCTTTCATCCATGCCTGTAAAAGCCTCCATCCATTCCTGTTCCCGTGTGATGTTCTTATTGTATTTGCCCGGCAGGTTCCTCATTTCATTCATAATGCTTTCAACGATGCTCCCCGCTTCGGTCGTCAGGTAATAATTTTGTTTATCAGCGTTCAAAAAGTCCTGGTTAACCCCTCTGGTCTTGGCGCTGATGTTATGGCCCGTATAGCCGTGATATTTCTTCTTGATCTGGTTAAATTGATGGCTGAATGATTGCTCTATAAGCTTGCCCCTGGCATTCTTATGTGCTGTTCCGGTATATATCGCCTGCGATTCATACCATGGTTTTAATGATTTGATGCTCCACCGGTCGCTTTTTATCTCATGCCACATATACCAGTCGCCAAGCTGCTGCTTCACGTAGTAGGCTGCATCTAAATAAGCCGCGTAAATCATTTCATTCGTAGGACTTGCTGCTATTCGCCACGAATAACCAAGCGGCATATCATTATAGCTGTCGTTTACGACGATAAGTACGGCCCTGTTGTAATGATTTTTTGTATCCGGATTGAAAAAGAGAATATCTAAGTTATTATCATCGCTGTTGATCTGCAAAAGAGGTGCAGAAGCTCGTTTCTGAGGAATGGAAAGCCCATATTTATCATACCACTGGCTGTTTCCATAACGGCTTGCATCCAGTACAAATCCGTTTTTCCTCCGATAATTACCCACAGTTGCTGGGCTTTCCAATAGCTTTCTTCCTGATTTTTGGGCCCATTCATTATACTTTTCGCAGATAAACACATCATCAAACTCGTGCGGATGCGCGATTAATTCAAAGAGCAATGATTCTGCCACTTCATCCCTAATCTTCTTAGCATGATCATTTCCAAACCTGCCATCAATCAAACACGCATAGTTCCTTTTATTGTCGTCCTGAGCGCAGTCGAAAGATTTAATCTTTTGCAACAAATTCCTGTAGCTGCTTGGCAGAGCTATTTCCTCCGCCTCTATAATCTCACTAACTGTACTCCAAAACTTCTCCCAACTAATCTTTAACTGCTTTTTAAGCACCTTTCGATTACCATTTAACCACAGCAGCATGTTCAGCCACCGGGCTGCTTCTGCATATTTTTCCTGATATTCTATGGGAAGATGTATTTCATCTCCGTAAGTATATATTTCAAAGAACTTTTCTGCCTCATAGTCCGGTTTCAGCAGCGATTTAATACTCGTCTTGGACATGTATTCGTAAGGGTTACAGCCAAGCTTCAGTTCTATCAGACGCTTGTACTTGTCTTTAAGTAGTTCATAATGAATAAGAACCTTTCTGTTATCATCAGGGTCATTAATGAACGACCATCCATTGCGTCCATTTAGTTTCGAATCATTAATGGTGTTTTTAGAAACACCCCAATTAACCATTTCGACGAACTCTATATATAATATGTCGGCGACGTATTTCAACTTTGATTATCTTTCAGGCAAAAATTTTGGTTATGAAACTTTCTGATAGCTAAACTTTTTCCTGTTCGGGAAAAAAATGGTTGCTGTCATTATTTCTTTTATAAGACATTGATTTTATTTCCTTCGCCCACTTGTCCCAATCCTTCATCTTGGAAATAGATATCCTGTACCATTTTATCCGACTTATCAGCTTCCTCATCATTATTAAGCGGTTAAAAATGCAATCAAAATAGCAGCGCCGAAAATGCCTGCATACAGTAAGATGGCTACGATCCTGTCCGTTTGTTCATGCGTTAATTTTTTCATGATGTATGTTTTATTAGTGAATAAATGCGTACCCTGAAACACTGAAACTAAAGTGCAACCACTCTTTTCACTTCCTCTATCAGCTTATTCATCCCTTCCTCCAGCAGGCTGTCTGCCAACATGATGTTCTCTGATATTTCCGTATCCTGTTTTCTTTTACCTTGTAGCACCTTGCCAACATACTCACGGCTGCACCCTACCACCTCCGCAACCAGGGGCTTACCGACACGTTTCTTTTTCTTATTTGAAATTTTTCTATGTACTTTCGTTTTCATTGTTTTCCTTTGTGGGACAAATGTACAGTGAACTGTATTAAATATCCAAATTTATTTACAGTATTTTGTAAAATATTTTTTTATGCAATCCATAACGGATAGATTCTTAAAGGCTTATGAATATCTTTTATCTGAAAAAATTATTTCCAGTGGACTGGAATTCTCTAATAAAATAGAAATTAGCAGTTCTTTGCTTACTGAAATTAAGAAGCACAGAAGTCAGGTTGGTTTAACAGCAATCCAGAATACTGTAAAATTTTTCCCTCATATAAATCCTAATTGGCTTCTTACGGGAGAAGGCGATATGATACCTAAAAATAATGAAAAAACCGCACCCAATACCGCACCCAATACCGCACCTATTGTCAAAAAGTCAGAACATTATGTTAAATATGATAGTGGAAATAGTGGGGTGGTAAACGCCGAAAAATGCGCACAATGCGAGGAAAAAGAGCGGGTTATTAAGGCCAAAGAGGAAGTAATTGCCTCCCTGCACAGAGAGGTCCAAAAAGCGGAGGAATTAGTGCAAGAAAAGGAGCGCTATATAAAGGCTTTAGAGCATGCTAAAACCACATCCACAGGGCATTCTACAACCAAACAGCACAGAAAGGCAGGGTAATATATATCTCATTCCGCAATAGTATATAGCATCCCAATCCCCGCAGATAATAATAAAAAGATCTATATTTATCAAAGTGTTTAACTTGGACAGTAATAGTTTCTCATAGTTGATTATTTTATCGGCATAGAATTAACCACAATTTACTGCGCTGATTTTTCCTGATCTCATTACCACATCCTCTAAAACATGCGCCAGTAAACAGTTTTCGCACATATTACTATTTATAATTATTTTATTGCTTGGTATTACCGCCCTTATATCTCTATTGGAATTTATAAAGGATACATATAAGGCATGGAGAAGGTCATTTGGAACGGGAGACAGTTCATTGGGTTTTAGCCCCTAAAAAGCCAGGGGGTACTCCCCCCGATTTTGAA
>SCQT01000149.1 GCA_004322015.1 Chitinophagaceae bacterium | reverse complement strand
ACTTTCACTGAATTTCCGTCTTTGTCTTTCCGAAAGGCTCATTTGAAACTGTTCCCGCCTTGCCATGATTTTGTCTTTTTTAGTCCGCAAAAACGGTCAACGTATTTCAGGCATTGACAGAATTCTTGTTACTGGTTACTTGTTAATAGTGTTTTGCCCCTTATCACTATGCCTTATTACTTTTATAGTCGTTACCTGTTTACCCAACCAGCAACCAGTAACCGATCACCTCACTTTCACTTTTACTGATACACTTAATCCCGGAGAAAGTCTTCTTATCCATTCTTCAGAAAGACTGTCAAATTTGATACGTACGGGTAAACGCTGCACTACCTTTACAAAATTGCCGGTGGCGTTGTCAGGGGGAAGTAATGAAAATTTGGCACCCGTAGCTCCCGAAAATGATTCTACTTCTCCTTTAAAACTATGATTTGGATAAGCATCTACATGAATATCCACCGGTTGACCTACATGCATCTCCGCTAATTTGGTTTCTTTAAAGTTGGCAGTTACATAAATGCTGCTGTCATGCACAATGGCAAACATGTCCTGACCCGGTTGCACTAACTGTCCTATTTGAATATTTCTTTGGGAAACCACGCCGCTGACAGAAGCTGTAATTACGGTGTAAGTCAATTGTAACCTGGCAAAATCAACCGCTGCCTGGGCAGTTGCGATATCCGATTTAGCAGCTACCACCTGCTCCTTAGTTGCTCCCACCTGCTTATTGACCGCTGCCACCTGGGTCTTTGCAGCAGCCAATTGCGCCTCTGCCGCTTCCTTTTCCGCTTTGATGGCGTCAAACTGCGATTGAGTGATTGCTTGTCCTTCCAACAAATTCTTATAACGGACATAATCCTGGTTGATCTTCCATAAATTAGCCTGGATGGCCGCTACATTAGCCTGAGCAGGAGGCACATTGGCCTGCATGCTCCCGACATGGGACTGCGAAACACCCACCTGTGCCCTGACCGCCTGGAGATTAGCTTCCGCTTGTTCCAATTTAATCAGATAATCATGGTCGTCCAGGATCACTAAAGTATCACCCGCATTTACATGCTGATTATCTTTAAATAATATCTTCTCCACATACCCTCCTACCCTGGCTACCACCGGACTGATATCTCCATTCACCTGAGCATCATCAGTTGTCTCAAAATGTCTGAAAAAAATATATTCGCGAATTCCAAAAGCAGCTCCTATTATAAGGACAACTATCAGAATAATAGGCGCTATCTTTTTTCCGGATTTCTTTGTCGTTGTTACTTTTTCTTCCATGATAAATAGTTATAAAAAAATTTTATGATGAGATTTCCAAGGTTATCTTTCACTTTGCCAACAACCCTGCCGATCTCAATAATTGATAATAATCCGTGGCAGCCTGTGCTTTAGCTAATCCCAAATTTATCAGGGATTGATACAACATGGTTTCAGCATCAATGCGGTCAGTGGTAGTTGCCAACTGGTTGCGATACTTCAACTCCATAATTCTGTCATTCTCGCGTGCCTGTTCTACTGCTGTTCCCAATACCGTTATCTTTTGCAATGCATCTGAATAGGCATGATAACTTTTACTGACATCCACCCGTATTCTATCTGCCGTAGCGCTTTCTGCTATTTGCACTTCATGTTGTTGTATCGCCGCTTCACTCAGCTTATGCCTGGTCATATAAAGGCTGGATATATTCCAACTCAGATTCAGTCCTAAAGTCATAGGGACCAGAAAGCTGTTAGCCGCGGGGAAAAACTGTTTGGTGGGATTCAGATAATAAGTGGTGAATCCTGCACCCAGGGTGGGCAGCTTATCAGCTTTGATATTTTTAATGTTTACATCATTCAGTTGATTCTGATATTGATAAACAGCCAGATCTTCGCGATGCTGCAAGGCATCTCCAATCCATTGCTTCAATGAAGGAACATGATCTGCCGTATGGCCGATGCTGTCCACATGTAATATAGTATTATCCGGAAGCCCCAGCAGTACATCCATAGCATAATTGGCGACCGACCGGTTGTTCTTTAAATCAATTTGCGTCAGCTCTACCTGTGATTTCTCAAATTGAAAACGCAACACATCATTTTCTGTAGCGAGTCCCTGGTTCTTAAACTTAATGGTTTCATCCAGACGGCCCTGCACATCATTCAGATTCTGTGCGATGATTTTCAAATTTTCATCTATCTGATATAAGTTAATATAAGACTGAATGATCATAAAAATCACATCCTGCTGGTCATTGGCGGTATTCAGTTTTGCAATTTCCTCCAGCAGATTGGCTGACTGTTCGGCATAGCGCAATTTATTTCCTGCAAAAATGGCTTCATTGACGCCGAATTGTCCGATATAGATCATGCTGGTAGAAGGCAGATAAAAAGGTTTCTGCATCATTCCTTTAATCTGTATTTTCTGAGTAGGGATGAATGCCTCACTGGCCATATAGCTTGCTTTTATTTCAGGAAGCTGCTTGTCTTTCATTTGTTGGTAGCGTGCCATCGCTTCCTGCACTTTAGCTTCAGAAATTTTCAACTGCTTGCTGCTGTCAAGACCCATTTTGACCGCCTGCTGCAGGCTGATATGGAGAGAATCTCCGCCGGATGAGCCGTTACTCACTCCCTGGGCACGGGAGCCGGCACTAAACAAAAAGATAGCTGAAAATAAACCAGTTATTTGAAAAAATTTCTTTAAAAAAAACATATTATTAATTATTAATACTTAAATGTGCCCTTAACAGCGATTTTAAATGCGATTTCAACTGGGGTCGGATCTTTTTATAATAAGAGATATCATCGCCTGCATCTAATTTAAGCAGGCTGCAATAGAACGGTTTCGACATGGAGACCTGTGATATAGTCCCCATCACAGTCCCGATCGTTAATGCTACGTTTACATGACGGAATATTTTTTTTCGCTGCCCCTCATGAATAATTTCGCTGATCATGCTGCTGTTCCTTTTCTTTACATTAATCAATATTTCAGTAAGTTTTTTATCCTGCACAAGGGATATCTGCCGGTTCATAATCGCATGAAAATTTCTTTCATTTAATATTTTATCAACATAATAATCTATCACTTTATCTATTTTTTCCCACGGGCTCAGTTTCACGTCATGACTCAAACCTTCTAATATCAGACCCGTTTGTTCTGTCCGGTTCAGGATGAGGCTTTGTAATAATTTTTCTTTTGAACCAAAATAATAGGAGATCATTGCCACATTGACTTCCGCTTTTTGAGCAATATCCCTGACTGAAGTTCCTTCAAAACCTTTACTGGCAAAGAGTTCTTCGGCTACGTTAAGGATTTGTAATTGCTTTTCACTCCATTCCATGATACATTTCCCATTGATTTCGGGCGCAAAATTAAACACTTGTTTGAATTAAACAAACGTTTAATTAATACGTTAACCAAAGTTTTACAAAAAACTTATTTTGTCAGTAGAAAATGCGGATGCATTGTCATGAATGTCAGAATGACAATAGAGAAAAAGAAAACAGACCACAATACCAACTGGGTTGTCTTCCCCGGATTTTTTTGCTTAATCAACATAACAATTGAATATTTCGACAAAAGTATCCTGATATAGTCTTTGAAATAAATGCTATTCGGTAAATCGCTTTTAATAATAGGTAAATGGAAAATATGGGCGGTATGGTGTATCTTTATTAAAAATTCCTCTGCAATGAAAAAGTTTATTTCTTACTTCATTTTAATGGTTACTTCATTTTTCTGTACAACTGCTTTTGCCCAGTCATCTTCTTCTCCTATGGGATTCATTGGTACTCATGGACAAGAACAATTATTATTAGAAAAGCGATTTGACACCGGGTTGCATACGCAAGACATGGGTGTGTGGATGAAACGAATTGCAGCTTATCCGCATCATGTAGGTTCACCTTATGACAGGGAAAATGCTTTCTTCATTGATTCGCTTTTCACTGCATGGGGATATGAAACACAAATTGATACCTATTATGTCTTATTCCCGACACCTAAAATCCGTCAATTAGAACTGATCGCTCCCACAAAATATCAGGCAGTTTTAATGGAAAAAGTCATTCCCGGTGATCCTTATACTGCACAGACAAAATGGCAATTGCCACCATATAATGCTTATTCCGCAGATGGTGACATAACGGCTGATCTGGTGTATGTCAATTATGGCGTTCCCGACGATTACAAGAAGTTAGCAGAGATGGGTATTTCCGTGAAAGGGAAAATAGTAATAGTCAAATACGGACATTCATGGAGAGGGATAAAACCTCGTCTGGCTTATGAACATGGCGCAGCAGGATGCATTATTTATTCCGATCCGAAAGATGACGGTTATGGGCAGGGTGATATATATCCGGCCGGGGCTTATAAAAACCCGTATTCAGTACAGCGTGGAAGCGTTATGAACATTACCATTCATCCCGGAGACCCTCTTACTCCCGGTTATGCAGCCACAAAAGATGCCAAAAGATTGAATATGCATGAAACGGGGGTTATTAAAAAAATTCCTGTGATCCCTATTTCTTATCATGATGCAGAACCCTTGTTAGCTGCGCTGGGTGGTCCCGTAGTGCCGGAATCCTGGCGTGGCGGATTACCAATTACTTATCATGCAGGGCCCGGACCTGCCAGGGTACACTTAAAGCTGGAATTTAACTGGGACATCAAACCGGTGTATGATGTGATCGCTACTTTGAAAGGAATCAAATATCCAGATGAATGGATATTAAGGGGTAACCATGAAGATGCGTGGGTAAACGGCGCTGCAGATCCTGTCAGTGGATTAGTATCCGAATTGAGTGAAGCAAAATCCCTCAGCGATTTAGTGAGAAATGGATGGAAACCCAAACGTACTATTAAATATTGTGTATGGGACGGCGAAGAACCCGGTTTACTGGGCTCTACGGAATGGGTGGAAGATCATGCCAAAGAATTAAAAGAGCACGCCGTCGCCTATATTAACTCTGACAATAACGGCCGGGGCTTTTTATATACGGGTGGGTCTCATACGCTGGAAAAATTTTTCACACAGGTGGCTTTTTCCGTAAAAGATCCGGAGAAAGGTATCTCAGTGGCACAACGCAGCCTGGACGCCGCCACATTACGGGGAGGGAAACCGGTGACTGATTTTCATATTGACGCATTAGGTTCGGGATCGGATTTTACACCTTTCCTGCAACATTTGGGCATCGCATCCATGGATATTGGCTTTGGCGGCGAAGACGGCGGCGGAGAATATCATACCATGTACGATGACTATATTGATTTTACCCGGTTTAAAGATCCGGGATTTCATTATGAAAAGGCGCTGGCGGAAGTGGCGGGAACCTCCGTTTTACGATTGGCAAATGCGGATATCTTACCATTTGACTTTACACATTTTTACAGCACGGTGAATAACTACGCAAATGAAGTGCAAAAGTTGGCTGAGAATATGCGGGAGCAAACTCAGACACAGAATAAACAGATCGAAGCCGGCTTGTACGAAAAGGCAGGTGATCCTTCTAAAATATTCGTTGTACCAAGACCCGAAGCCAAAGTCCCTTATTTCAACTTCGCACCTTTATTAAATGCCCTGACAAGTTTAAAACAAAGTGCCGATAAATATCAAATGATGTTTGATTCATTAGAAATACATCCGGATGAGAACAAGATCAGGGAGATAAACAGCCTGGTTTACAAAAGTGAACGGTATCTTACTTCCGGGCAAGGTTTGCCCGGCCGCCCGTGGTATAAGCATTTGATCTATGCGCCGGGATTTTATACAGGTTACGGCGTAAAAACCATTCCGGGTGTTCGCGAAGCGATTGAACAAAGAGAATACAATGAAGTAGGGCCTCAAATGGAATTATTGGGGAAGGCATTGATGCAGTTCAGTGATTATGTAGAGAACATGGTAAAGGCGGGAGAATAGTTTATATTTGCAGTATGAAATTAGAACAGAAAAAAATAGAAAAAATAAAGGATTACCTGTCTAAATGCCCGGTAGAGAAAGCATGGTTATTTGGTTCTTATGTACATGAAGAAGCAAATAGGAATAGTGATATAGACCTTTTGCTTGATTTAGATTATTCAAAAAGAATAGGATTAAAATTTGTCCAGATGAAACTTGATCTGGAAGAAATGCTGGGGCAGGAAGTTGATTTGGTCTCTTCAAACGGTCTCTCTAAATATATAAAACCTTTCATTGATAAGGAGAAGCTACTGATTTATGAAAGGTAAATTGGGTGACAAGGCCAGATTGCAACATATTTTAGATGCGATCAATGAGATTGACTCCTATATTGAAAAGGCAGGCTTTAATGATTTCCTGAATAATTCAATGATGAGATTTGCATGCCTCAAGCAAATAGAAATAATCGGCGAAGCAGGAAATTCCATTACAAAAGATACAAGGGCAAAATTCTCAGACGTTGAATGGAGGCAAATTGTTGGGATGAGAAATGTGATCGTTCATGAATATTTTGGAGTAGATAATAACCTGGTTTGGGAAGTAATTAAAAATGATTTACCCGAGTTGAAAGAGAAAGTAGAGGAAATACTTAATCATTTATAGTCTTTTCGTTTGCCATTAGAGGGAAATTACTTATGACTAAAAAAGAACGCTATCAATTTGTGCTCGATTATTTTGAAAAAAATAATCCGGATGCAGAAACCGAGCTGATTTACGACAATCCTTATGAATTGCTGGTGGCGGTCATCCTTTCTGCTCAATGCACTGATAAACGGGTAAATATGACGACTCCTTTTATATTTGAAAAATATCCGGATATCAGGGCGATGAGCCGTGCCACTTTTGATGATCTGTTTCCGTTGATCAAAAGTATCAGCTATCCCAACAATAAGACTAAACATCTTATCGGTATGGCTCAAAAGGTCACGGAAGATTTCGGGGGAGAAATTCCACATACGGTGAATGAATTGCTGACTTTACCAGGGGTAGGCAGGAAAACAGCCAATGTGATCACTTCCGTCATTGACAAACAGCCTAACATGGCTGTGGATACTCATGTTTTTCGCGTAGCCGCCCGCATCGGACTGACTGAGAATGCTAAAACGCCTTTACAAACAGAAAAACAATTGATCCAACACATTCCTAAAGAAAAAATCCATATTGCACACCACTGGCTGATTCTTCACGGGCGTTATATCTGCGTAGCCCGGAAACCTAAATGCGAGATTTGCGGACTGAGACCCGTTTGTAAATATTATCAAAAGAATATTGCAGGTAAAAAAGATTAACTTCTTTTTTAAAAATGATTTCAGCCTGCATTTGCTTTTTATACACTTTAGCTTACTTTTGCGCCGTCAAATTATCCAAAGGCTCGTATGGTATCCCTTCATTTTTTACTGTTGGATGCAGTGTCATCCACGCCAGTTCATTACCTGCCAATTATTCTGCAACTCTTCATTGCAGTGGCTTTTGTCGCAGGCGGGATCGCCACCTCCCAGCTTTTAGGGCCTAAACGCAAAACCAAAGATAAATTAGAGAATTTTGAAAGCGGGATCCGGCAAGTAGGTAATGCCCGTCAGCCGGTGGCCGTCAAATATTTCCTGACAGCTATATTATATGTATTATTTGACGTGGAAATCGTCTTTTTTTACCCGTATGCAGTTAATTTCAGACAATTAGGATGGCAGGGATTCATAGCAGTACTGATGTTTGTCGGATTTTTCCTCTGCGGATTCTTTTATATATTAAAACGCGGTGCCCTGAAATGGGAAGATTGAAAAAAGAATGCAGCAGTAGCAGTTGGCAATGGCATCCAGCGACCAGTAACAAATAACAAGAAATGCGTCCTGTAAGATTTAATACCAAAGTAAAAATGGTGGAGATGCCGGAAGGCTCAATGGGCGAAGGGTATTTTACCACCTCTTTTGACAAAGTCATTGGCTTAGCCAGAAAAAATTCTTTATGGCCATTACCTTTCGCCACCTCCTGTTGTGGAATCGAATTTATGGCTACCATGGGTTCACATTACGATATTGCAAGATTCGGCTCCGAAAGACTGGGATTTACCCCCCGTCAATGTGATTTGCTGATGGTGATGGGAACTATTGCCAAGAAAATGGGGCCGGTGCTACGTGAAGTATATCTGCAAATGGCAGAGCCACGATGGGTTTTAGCAGTAGGAGCCTGTGCATCCAGCGGTGGCATCTTTGATACTTATTCCGTTTTGCAGGGTATTGACCAGATCATTCCGGTGGATGTGTATGTGCCGGGATGCCCTCCAAGACCCGAAGGGATTTTGGATGGCTTAATGCGGATCCAGGATCTCGTAGGTAAAGAAAGTCTCCGCCACAGGAACTCTGAAAGATATCAGCAACTCATGAACCAATACGGAATATTATAAGATGGCATTGACAAATGAATATATACAACAAAGACTGACAGAAAAGTTCGGCGCCGGGCTTTCTGCCCTTGAAGAACCTTATGGATTGCTGACTTTCACGGCCGCCAAGGAGCTTAATTTAAAAATATTGCAATTCCTTTTTGATGATGAGGAATTGCAATTTCAGTTTTTAACAGACCTTACTGCCGTGCATTATCCTGATAAAAAAGGAGCTGAACTGGCGGTTGTATATCATTTGCACAGCTTGAAAAATAATATCAGGTTACGGTTTAAGATCTATACGGATATTAATGACCCGAAAGTATTTACGGCTACTAAATTGTATGCCTGTGCCAACTGGATGGAACGTGAAACGTATGATTTCTTTGGAGTAGAATTCGTCGGGCATCCCAATCTCAAACGTATTTTGAATGTGGAAGAAATGGACTATTTCCCCTTAAGGAAAGAATATCCATTGGAAGATCAAACAAGGATTGACAAAGACGATGACATGTTCGGCAGAGGGCCGGATAATCTGATTGAAAGATAACCTATTAAAGAGATTTTAAGAGAGATGGAAGAACAGGCAGTACAAGAGCATCATACGCGTTTGAGCCAGAACTCGGTAGAAAAAGAAACCACTACCCTTAACCTGGGCCCGACGCATCCTGCTACGCACGGAGTGTTTCAGAACATTCTTGAAATGGACGGCGAACGTGTGGTAAAAGCTGAATCCACTGTGGGCTATATTCATCGTGCTTTTGAAAAAATAGCAGAACGCAGGCCTTTTTACCAGGTAACGCCGCTGACAGACCGGTTGAATTATTGCTCCGCTCCCATCAATAATACGGGTTGGCTGATGACCGTGGAAAAACTGTTGGGCATTCATATCCCTAAGCGCGTGGATTATATGCGTATCATCATCATGGAATTAGCGCGCATTTCTGATCATCTGATCTGTAATTCAGTGGTGGGCGTGGATTCAGGTGCTTACTCCGGATTTCTGTATGTGATGCAATACCGTGAACTGATCTATGAAATTTATGAAGAAATATGCGGGTCACGGTTAACTACCAATATAGGCCGCGTAGGCGGATTTGAAAGGAATTTTAATGAAACGGTTTTCCGGAAGATTGATAAGTTCCTGAAAGAATATCCAAAAGTTTTAAAAGAATTTGAGAAGCTTTTTAACCGCAATCGGATTTTCATTGACAGAACCGTGGGCTGCGGACCCATCAGCGCTGAGCGGGCATTGAATTACGGATTTACAGGACCTAATCTTCGTGCAGCCGGCGTGGATTATGATGTACGAGTGGCACAACCGTACAGCTCTTATGAAGACATTACGTTTTCGGTTCCCGTGGGTTCCACCGGCGACAGCTACGACAGGTTTTTGGTGCGTAATGAAGAGATGTGGCAAAGCATGAGTATAATCAGGCAGGCATTGGACCTGATGAAGAAAGAACCTGATGACATATTTCATGCAGATGCGCCTCATTATTATTTGCCAAAGAAAAAAGACGTTTATACCAAGATGGAACAACTCATTTGGCATTTTAAAATTGTCATGGGTGAAACCGATATTCCTCCCGGAGAAGTTTATCATTCGGTGGAAGGAGCTAATGGAGAATTGGGTTTTTATTTAATCAGCGATGGTGGAAGAGCTGCATACAGACTGCATTTCCGCCGGCCCTGCTTTATTTATTACCAGGCTTATCCCGAATTGATACAGGGCGCTTTATTAAGTGACGCTGTAATATGTATGAGTTCACTGAATTTGATTGCAGGAGAAATGGATGCATAAATCGAATAAAAGATAAAGAATATGTCTGTTCAGTTTTCAGAACAAAAACTAAATCGTGTAAAAGAGCTTGTTTCTCATTATCCCGATGGGAAACAAAAGAGTGCGCTGATTCCCGTATTGCATTTGGCACAGGAAGAAAATGAGGGTTGGCTGAGTGTGGAATGGATGGATTATGTGGCATCCTTGTTACAAGTCACACCTATTGAGGTATATGAAGTAGCCACTTTTTACACGATGCTGAATACAAAACCGGTGGGGAAATATGTATTTGAAGTTTGTCAGACCGGTCCGTGTATGATTAAAGGAAGCAGCGATATTATTTCCTATATTGAAGAAAAATTGAGCATCAAACCCGGTGAGACTACGAAGGATGGCATGTTCACTTTGAAAACAGTGGAATGTCTTGGCGCATGCGGGTATGCGCCTATGATGCAGTTAGGAAAAGTCTATAAAGAACATTTAACGAAAGAAAAAGTGGACGCGATAATTGAGGAATGCAGAAGAGAGGCGCAACGGATAATGAATAATTAGATAAATGTGAATGGATCCAAAATGAAACTTTTATTAAAAAATGCACATATAGACGGTATCCGGTATTATGACACTTACCGGAAAAACGGGGGTTACACAGTAGCTGAAAAGGCACTCAGAACCATGACACCGGATGCCGTCACAGAAGAAGTGAAAAAAAGCGGGTTACGCGGAAGAGGGGGGGCAGGATTTCCCACAGGCATGAAATGGAGTTTTCTGGCAAAGCCGGAAGGTGTTCCGCGTTACCTGGTTTGCAATGCAGATGAATCAGAACCGGGCACCTTCAAAGACCGTTACCTGATGGAGACCATTCCGCATTTGTTGATCGAAGGTTTGTTGATTTCAAGTTTTGCATTAGGATCCAATAATACTTACATCTATATCCGCGGCGAATATGCGTGGGTGGCAGAAATTCTGGAGCAGGCTGTTGCCGAAGCCAAAGCTAATGGCTGGTTAGGCAAAAATATTTTAGGCACCGGATTCGATTGCATGGTGCATGTACATGTCGGGGCAGGCGCTTACATCTGCGGGGAAGAAACCGCCTTATTAGAATCTTTGGAAGGAAAGCGGGGTAATCCGAGGATCAAACCGCCGTTCCCTGCCATAAAAGGTGTGTGGAACTGCCCGACTGTGGTTAACAATGTGGAAACGCTGGCTACCATAGTTCCTGTTATCGAATCAGGAGGAGAAGCTTATGCAAAAATAGGGATTGGGAAATCAACAGGCACTAAGCTCATTTCTGCATGCGGCAATATTAACAAACCGGGTGTATATGAAATAGAACTAAAAGTATCAGTAGAAGAATTTTTATATTCTGACGAGTATTGCGGAGGTATTGCTAACGGAAAAAGATTGAAAGCATGTATTCCCGGTGGTTCTTCCGTTCCCATTCTACCTGCCAATTTATTGCTGAAAACGGCTAAAGGCGAACAGCGATTAATGACTTATGAAAGTCTGAGCGACGGCGGTTTTGAAACAGGTTCCATGCTGGGATCCGGAGGGTTCATCGTGTATGACGAAGACCAATGTATTGTACGAAATACCATGACTTTGGCCCGTTTTTACCACCATGAAAGTTGCGGACAATGCAGTCCATGCAGAGAAGGAACGGGCTGGCTGGAAAAGATATTGCACCATATTGAATATGGAAAGGGGAAAATGAAGGATATAGATCTGTTATGGAGTGTACAAAGCCATATTGAAGGAAATACCATTTGTCCCTTGGGTGATGCTGCGGCATGGCCGGTGGCGGCAGCCATTCGCCATTTCAGGGATGAATTTGAATGGCATATCGAAAATCCTTACGAGGCACAGCGGAGGAATTATGGATTGGCACATTATGCTGACCCAATGGAAGCGGTAGCGTGAAAAATAACAGTTAACAAATACCAAAAATCAAATAAATCCCAATCTACAAAAAATAAAATTCAAAACTTGCCCAGTAACATGAAAATACGAATAGCTTAGTTTTGAATTTGATATTTATTTGCTTTTTGCAGCTTGTATTTTTAAACTTTTTAAATCACTCATGGCAGAAGAACAGAATAAATTAAAGATTACCATAGATAATATCACCACCGAAGTCCCTCCCGGTACTACTATACTGGAAGCGGCGCGAATGATTGGCGGCGATGTAGTACCTCCTGCCATGTGCTTTTATGGCAAGTTAGAAGGCAGTGGGGGAAAATGCCGTACTTGTCTGGTGGAGATAGCACAAACGAGCGCCCAGAATCCCCGCGGGATGCCCAAACTGCAGATCAGTTGCCGTACGCAGGTGATGGACGGCATGGTGGTAAAAAATATTACCAGCCCGAAAGTAATGGAAGCGCGAAAGGGTGTGGTTGAATTATTATTAATAAACCATCCTTTAGATTGTCCGATATGCGATCAGGCGGGAGAATGTGATTTGCAGGATCTTTCTTATGAGCATGGATTGGATGGCTCACGATTTGAATTTAAAAAACGCACTTTTGAAAAGATAGATATAGGCGATAAGATCACACTGCACATGAATCGTTGTATTCTTTGCTATCGTTGTGTATTTGTTGCACAGCAATTAACGCCTGAAAGAGTACATGGAATCATTGACCGCGGAGATATGGCTCAAATCAGCACCTATATCCATCAGGCCATTGATAACGAATTCAGCGGCAACATGATTGACGTGTGCCCGGTCGGCGCCTTAACGGATAAAACCTTCCG
>SCQT01000148.1 GCA_004322015.1 Chitinophagaceae bacterium | reverse complement strand
TTAGTTGATAAGTTCTTTGACATCGTGGACAGAAAAGTTGTGGGACATGGTGGACAAAATTGTTAGAGTGTGCTTAAAAAAGCACACAAATGACAAAAGAAGAAGAGGTTATCGGAGCGGTTCAATCTTATTTAAGAGGCGAGCCGGTTATCCACATTTTACGGCAGTATAAGTGCAGTAAAAGTTGGTTGTACAAATGGGTTAGTCGATATAAAACGAATCCTCAAGGTGACTGGTATATAGAGCAAAGCCGCAAGCCCAAGAATGTATCATCTACTATCACGGAACAGGAACGGCAAACTGTAATATACACAAGGCGCTCTTTAGAAGACAGGCCATACAGTCAGCGGGGGGCCATTAGCATCCAATATGAACTCAACGCTAATGGCCATGGAATAATACCTGTTTGGAAGATCAATAAGATCCTCGCCAATGCCGGTTTAAATAAGAAAGAACCGAAGAATAGTAAACGGGTGAATGAATATCCTCTGGCTGGCCTTGTAACCGATCAGATGGATTTTGTGGGGCCTCGTTATATAAAAAATGATGGCCGTTTTTACAGCCTCAATATTATTGACTGTTCTACCCACTATGCGCGTGTCAATATTATCCGCAGCATGGAAACAGAAAACGTATTAACCTCTGTGGTTCGTTTTTGGCAGCAAAGAGGTATGCCGGATTTCATTCAAATGGATAATGGGCTTAGCTTTCGGGGCAGCAACAGATACCCCAGAAGTTTCGGCCAGTTAATCAGGCTGGCATTGAGTTTACACATTACCCCTTTGTTCATTCCCATGAAGGAGCCTTGGCGAAATGGTATTATAGAGAAATTCAATGACTCTTTCAATAAACGCTTTTTGAAAAGCAGGATCTATGAAAACTTTGAACACCTGACAGCCTGTTCCAAAGAGTTTGAACAATTTCATAACACTCAACATCGCTATAGCATTCATCATAACAGGACACCTGCGGAACAACAACAAATGGAATACGAAAGGGATCTTCTTACAGATGAATTTGTTATTCCAAAATCCAAAATTGACATCACTCATGGTAAAATCATATTGGTGCGATTCATCAGAAGCAATCTCATTTTGAATATTTTTGGTGAAAAATTCCTGATGCCCAAACATTTGATGTATAGTTACGTGCGGGCTGTTATAGATGTGGAAAGCCAGTTCCTTGGTGTCATCAGGGATGGCCAATTACACTGGAAAATACCCTATACATTGGTTTAGTCCACGATGTTTACAACTTCGATGCCTTTAGGCGCCCCTATAGGGGCGTTAGTCCACGATGTCAAAGAACTTTGGGGCTTCAAATCTAACATCTTTAAAGACCCCATTTTTTGTCCACGATGTATAACTATTTTACACCTAAGGGTCTATGACTAATTGACTGGGCCTATTGGTGCCTAATAACCATAGTTGCTGTAAAACTACTTAATCAAACGAAGGTGGAAGATTTGAAATGCCCCAACTTTTATCAGGTTGTTCACTTAACTCAAAATTCAGCTTTGCTCCGTGGCTAATTTTTTCCCAGGGAAGCCATGTATTATTGTATGTCCTGCCGTTAAGCTGCAATAACTTGATATAGCACTTAGTTTCCGAGCCACCTGCTATATCAAGAATTCCTTTGGGTAAATGGATCTTTATATGAGGAAATAAAGGACTATTAATGGAAAAACCTGCAATTCCCGGTACTTCCGGATATAAGCCAATATTAGCAAATACATACCAGGCGCCCATAGCACCCAAATCATCGTTGCCTGGTAAGCCGTTAGCTCGATTACCATATTGTGCTTCAATTATTCTATGCACAACGTCTTGCGTTTTGTAAGGCGCTCCGGCCCAATTATAACACCAGGGCACTTCAAAATCCGGTTCGTTACCGGCAGCAAACCAGTCCTGGTAATATGTGGCATCCAATTTAGTGAATAGCGAATCAAGACGTTCCTGTGCAAATTTATTTCCCCCGATGGTATCTATAAGTGATTTAAGGTTGTAGGGTACCATCCAGAAATAGTTTTTATAAGTAGCTTCCCGCCAATCGGCATCATACTTCTTCCAGCTCCCGTCGGGATTTCTTGAATTGAGCCATTTCGTCGCGGGATTGTATAGATTTTTCCAGTATTGTGAGCGCCGGAGGTATTTATTATATAACGTCTTGTCATTAAAAGCTTGTAAAGCAAATTGTCCGATCGCAAAATCAGCCGATGTATATTCCAACTCCATAGATGCATTTATATATCCTTTAGTAAGGTATCGGGCAAGGTGAGGCCGTGTCTCAATGTTCTGACATTTAGCCTCGGGCACCTCTGCCCCTTTTCTCATTATGGCAAGAGCCTTACGAATATTAAAGTTTTTTACACCAAACGCATAAGCATTGGCTATCAATATGGAAGTGGGGTCGCCCTGCATGATGCCGGTTTCGTAATTAGCCAATACCCAGCGCGGAAAGCTGCCGCCGGATCGTTCTGCAAACAGCAGTAGCGATGTAATGATATCGCTTGTTTTTTTCGGCGCTAAAATACTCAACAGTTGAATTTGGGTACGATAAGTATCCCAGTTACTAAAGGCAGTATAATAGTTAAAACCTTTGGCTTGGTAAACTTTACCATCGGAGCCGATATAATCACCGTTGACATCATTATAGATGCTGGGGTGAATGAGCGCATGGTAGAGGCCGGTGTAGAATTGTGTAGTGTAATCCTTGCTGCCGCCGGACACCTGGATCCTTCCGAGATAGGTATTCCATGCAGCAGTTATTTTTGCCACTACCTGTTCAAAATGGAAACCGGGATTTTCTTTCTCTAAATTTTCACGTGCATTAGCCATAGAAACATACGATATCCCAAATTTATAGTTTATGGTTTTGCTGCCGGAAAGGTCGAAAGTAAAGTATGCACCGGAATTAGGTCCAATTGCGGAATCAGATGATGGACTAAGCTTCTCCCCCGTCCAAGTGCCGGTATTTACCGCTTTATGGTCAAATTGTGCCACAAAATAAATTTTGTATGGTGTGAGTGAGCCACAGAATGATCCGCCATCTGCATAGCCTTCACAAGTGTTTGGTCCGGTTATGCGGATATAGGCCGTGGTTATCTTAGTAGCATTTATCCCTGAACCAATAACAATGGTGCCACTGGTTTCATTTGTCGGAAAAATGTATTGTGCCATTCCCGTCCGTTTTGTTACTGTAAGCTGGCAATCAATACCACCTTTCAGCCGCACATGAAAATAGCCTGCAACAGACTTGATTGGAGTCGGGCTGATATTTAAACTATCCATTCCATCAGGCGATTTCTGGAGCCTCCCGTTTAGCGGCAACATCGGAAAATTGCCCATATTCGGACAGCCCGCACCGCTGAGTTGATTGACCACAAAACCTTTCTGCGGAGCAAAAAATGTAGGCGTGAACTGAACCATTCCAAAAGGATACGTAGCCCCTGGGAATGTAAAGCCCGCACCGAATTGCAACTCCATTTTGTTAATACCACTACCTTTGTTGCCAATGAACCCATTCACTTTTGCAGCATAATCTATATTATTATGATGCTTTTGAGAAAAAGCCGGAGTACTAAAAGGAATACTAAAATTAAACAATGCAATGATGCCTATTAATGCTTTGAGCTTCAATTGAATGTTCTTCTTATTCATTTAAAAATAGTTTGCTGATCAATTTAATTCTTTGTACTAAAGGAAGATGCCGGCAATCCCGCTTTATTAAACAAGTGAGGCTCAGCGGTATCAGACCATCCATAGCGGGCAGCTTTAGGATGTAGTATAGCATCTGATGATACGATCACTTTATCCCTGCTGATTTTTGCATGGGCATGTACAAACTTTCCGTCATCTCCCGCTATTTCAAAATTATTTAACCCTCCTCCTTTAGCCATTAAGCCTCCATCCACATATTTAAAAGAAATAAAAATCTTATTCCCTTCAATTTCCATATTTTGGTATAATGGGCCGGAATAAACAATTCCTTTCCTGCCATAAGTATTTGCTAAAGCCCATAGTGCCAGGCGACGGCCTACTTCCTGCTTGTTTGCAGGATGGATGTTCGTGGTATCACCGATATCTAAAGTTACTGCCATACCTGTATTGGGTAATCGTAAAGTAGTTCGTTGGGCATCCCTGAGTGCGGCGGATTGCATCCCATTTCCGCCATAGGGATAAGGAGCGATCTGTACGAAATAAAAAGGGAAATCTCCTTCCTTCCATCTCCTGCGCCAGTCATTGATCATCATCGGGAAAAGTTTTGCATATTGTTTTGCCCTTCCCACATTTGATTCTCCCTGGTACCATATCGCACCCCTGACAGCAAAGGGTATTAAAGGTGCCATCATACCATTATACAAAACAGTAGGGTTATTGGGATTTTGAGTGATCAATGATGTACTATGCCTGACAAATGCTATTTTATATTTCCAACCACCGGCAAGGCCGATACCCTGATCAGGAGAAGTTCCGGCAGGATATATTTTCAGCATTTCCTTTTGACCGTAAATGCCGCCATTGCCTCCTAAATCAGTTACTCTTACAGCTATTACATTTTCTCCGGCCTTCACCAAATCACCCGGTATTTTATAAGCGCGTGAAACGAGCCAGCCTTCGGTAGCACCTACTTTTGTACCATTAAACCAGGTAATATCATTGTCATCTATCGGCCCAAGACCCATTTCCAAAGGCTTGCCCACCCATGATGCCGGAATATTTACTTTCTCCCTAAACCATACGATGCCATCTAAATCAGGGTAACCCGCTTTTTCCCATATTGTCGGAAGATTCATGATTCTCCAGTCATGGTCATCAAAATCTGTTTTTTCATATTGCGTATTAATATATACTGATGCTTTCTTCCAGGCCGCATCATATATTTTGTCTTTAGCTTCTATTTCTTTCATAAACGGCCTGATGGAATCCAATTTATTCAGCATGCTGTCGAAATCACCCAGATCTCTTAATGCCCTGTTGCTGGTCCAGGCTTCAGCTACCGTACCTCCCCAGCAGGATACTATCAGGCCGATAGGTACTTTTAACTTTTGATAAAGTGAGCGGCCGAAAAAATAGGCAGTAGCACTGAAGGGCGCCACAGATTTAGGGTTGCATGCTGACCAATTCCCTTCGCAGGTTTTTTGTGGTGACAAGGCAATATCCCTGTTGACCGTAAACAAACGGATATTTGGATAATTAGCCTGCTCAATTTCCTGGGCGGAATTCAGCACGTGTGCTCCCGGCCAGCCTTGCATGGGCAATTCCATATTGGACTGCCCCGAACATACCCATACCTCCCCGATCATGACATTATGCAATACAATGGTTCGCTGTCCCTTAATGGTCAAGGTATAGGGCCCTCCGGCTTTAGGAGTTTTTATTTTCAACATAAAGGCTCCTTGGGCATCCGCTTTTATACTCACCGGATGATTATTCCAGCTTCCTTCTACGGTTATTAATTCTCCCGGATCTGCCCATCCCCAAATCGGATCATCAGCCTGCTGTTGCAAAACCATGTTGTCAGCAATAAAAGCCGGTAATGTTATCTTTGCAGAGGCAGCGAGAAAAAATGAAAGACAGGTAAATGTCAATAAAAA
>SCQT01000147.1 GCA_004322015.1 Chitinophagaceae bacterium | reverse complement strand
CCTAAAAAGCCAGGGGGTACTCCCCCCGATTTTGAAACAATGTATTTTTTGCCTAAAACACTTTCCTGCAAAGGAGTATAGGCTATAGTTGTATGATTTTACTCGGACAATAATGATTTTTAATACTTGTATTCCGGCTGACAAATTCGGTTTTGTAATAGCGAAGATTATTGTGATTCAAACCTTCCTCCTTGGCACCTTTGCTATTCGTATAACCCTGTATTACCCGTTTATTGCGTTCATAACAAATTTCTTCGGCTATATTATTTTCATTATTGGTTACCAAAATACATTGGCGATTTCCTCCATCCTCTGCATTGAGTTCCAAGATGGCGTGAAGAGTTGACCCTGAACCTGCAAAAAAATCTAAAATAACCCCATCACTAAACCCAGCAATCTCAAATATTTTATGTAAAAATCTTATAGGTTTCTTCCCATTTCTAAATTCCACATTACCCTCATACCCGACATTATTAAATTCATCTACAAAATCAAAAAAGTTCGGGAAAGGAACTTCTTTTATATTACTACGGTTAATTGGAACACCTTGAAAATAATCTCCGTTAACTCTTTTTGAATTATCTGGTAATTTGAAATATCTAAAAGGGCTTTCATCATCCCCCATATCTGGAACACGGTATAAAACTCCAAATTCCTTTCCAATCCTTTTTGCAAGATGTTTCATGAAGAATCTACCGGAACTATTTCCTTCTTTTATGGATCCTCGAATACTAATACATTTTAAAGATTCTTCTGACGGTTCTGTTCTCTTGATTTCATATTGTCCAGGTTTGAATATGCAAACTTCTTTTCCATCTAAAATTATTTTTTCTGGGTTTTCTTCTAATTCTACTACCCTATATGTATATAGGTCAAGAGAAGTATTGTCCTTGATTCTTTTAACTGTTCTAAAATCAATTGACTTTCTGTACATCAATAAATATTCTGTTACTTCATGAAAATCCTTATCACCTTTCAATATTCTGTTTTCATGCCGAACTTTTATGGTAAATGAAGTTAGGTAATTACTTATCCCAAATATTTCATCGCATAACAGTTTTAGTTGTGAGAACTCTTCTTCGTTGATTGAAATAAAAATAACGCCATTCCGCTTAAGTATATTTTTCGCACTTTTTAATCTTTTATACATAAAGCTTAGCCATTTACTATGCCTGAAATTATCTTCCTTATCCACGTAATTATCATTGTATCTAAAATCATTA
Organism: Chitinophagaceae bacterium; assembly: GCA_004322015.1. Taxonomy (GTDB): domain Bacteria; phylum Bacteroidota; class Bacteroidia; order Chitinophagales; family Chitinophagaceae; genus FW021-bin31. The sequence goes on along the minus strand of SCQT01000147.1, from coordinate 24,414 downwards.
CTCCCTGTATTATACGGTGGGTCAATATAAATTACATCTATTTTCCCTTCGTGGGTAAAAGTTAGTGTAGTCAAGGCATGCAAGTTGTCGCCTTCAATGAGGATATGGTTAGGCGCATCAGCCTCCACCGGCTCACCCGAAGGGGGAGAATAGAGGATGGCTTTTTCTTTTACTTCTTTCAATACAGGTAAATTGTCACGCAATTGTTCTTCCACTTCTTCAGGTTTATCTTCCCAAACCAAACCGTATTTCTTTTTGGTGTTTACCAAATTTATCAGGTAGGCTTTCTCATCCTGCGAAAGCCCCTCTATATCCTTTACTTTTTGTATAAGTTCTGTTTTATTCATTCTTCTTCATTTTCAGTATCAATATCTATCATTTCTTCCTCTGTCGTTCCTGGCAAAATTTGCTTAGCTTCTGCATCACTTAAAGAGGCCACCTCTTTTAATCTCTTATTAATTTGCCTCGTTCTTTTACCCATTACGTCATCTAAATCTTCTAATCCGGATTGTATCTTTTTTTGGGCTTTACCCAGCAGTCCGCCAAAGTTTTCAAATTCCTTTTTAACAGCCCCGAGTACTTTCCAAACCTCACTACTGCGTTTTTGCAATGCGAGGGTCCTGAAGCCCATCTGCAGACTGTTTAAAATAGCCACCAAGGTCGTAGGTCCGGCTACAGTAATTTTATATTCATCTCTCAGTCCGTCCACCAGGGGCGTTCGTCTGATGACTTCAGCATATATACTTTCAAACGGCAGGAATAAAATGGCAAAGTCGGTAGTGTTGGGCGGGTCAATGTATTTATCGTGAATATCCTTCGCCATTTTCCTAATGGTATTTTCCAAATTTTTGGTAGCCGAGTCAATTTCTTCCGGAATGGCATTTTCATAAGCGTTAAGCAAATGTTCATAGGTATCTTTCGGGAACTTGGAGTCAACAGGCATATAAACAAAACTATTTTCATCCTCACTTTTTCCCGGGAGTTTGATGGCAAATTCCACCGGATCGCTGCTGCCGGCTTTTGTTTTTATGTTAGTATCGTATTGGTTAGGCGCCAGCATCTGTTCCAAAAGCATACCCAATTGTACTTCGCCCACACCGCCTCTGAGCTTTACATTACTGAGCACTTTTTTTAACCCGCCTACATCAGCGGCAATTGTCTGCATCTCGCCTAAGCCCTTTTGTACTTCCATCAAGTGCTTACCTACGGTTTCAAAGCTCTGACCTAAACGTTCGCTCAGGGTTTTTTCCAGCTTTTCTTCCACCGTAACACGAATAGCCTCTAATTTTTTCTCGGTGCCTTGCACTAATTCATTTTGCTTATCTTCCAGTTGACCGAATTTTTCGCGTTGTAAATCATTAAACGATTTTACGTCCTGATCAAAAGCCTGCTGGAAATCCCTGAAGGCTTTTGTCAGGGTATCCCGCATGGAATTATTATCTGACTTCGCCTGCTCGTTCAAGGCCTGAAGTTTGGTTTCCACCTGCTTTTCGATTTTCTCAAGCTGTTGGGAGTTGGCGTCTGAAAAAGATTTGAAGCTGGTTTCTGTCTTTTCTATCAGGACAGTAACTTTTTGTTCGAGGGTAGTGTTCAGCTTTTCAAGCGCTTCCACGTTTTGTTTACTCAACTGCCTGATAGCTTCAGTAGTTTCAGTTCTGAACGTTCCAATGGCTTTATTTAATTCCTCGCGGTTATCCTTTGCCGTGGTAGCGCTTTCCTCCCGACCGGTTCTGAAATCCTCTTTAAGATTTGTCTCAAATCTTGACAATTGTGAACGGAGTTCATCCACCACGGTAAGCAGTTGAGAGGAATCATTATTCCGTTTGTTCCTGGTAAAGGCAATTAATACCATCATGGCAACTACCAGAATAATAATAATTATCAGTAAGATTATTTCCATTGAGGTATGAGTAATTAAAAGTTGAAGATAGGGAAATTTTTAAAGTTACTAAGAGAACAAAATAAACACAATTTTTTGAAAAGATAAACGAGAGAGGATGAAGAGGAGAACTGCTCAACCTGGACTATAAGGAAATTGGCGTTTGGGGAAATTCATCGAGTTATCAGGTTGGTAGCCTAATCCACGGAGATTAGAACCTATTTTATACTGAAAGCAGGAAAAGAAAAATTATTTCCACTGTTAATAAAAGGAAGTAATAAAACTAAATTAGGTCATATTTTCAGAGCTTCACAGTTCATTTTACAACCTCTATAAGCCTAGACAGGGTTATTTTTGATAAAATCTCTCATTTCCTCAATAGATTGTTGTAGTTGCTCAAATGTATAGCGGGTATTAGTTTTATTCTCGGGATGATGAATTTGATGCCGGATGTATTCAGTCAGGGTTTTCTGTTCGGAAATTGTGTTCCCATCTGGTTTCAAATGATTATATGCCATTGGACATTTTCCTTCCTTAAACTTTGGTAATAATTTTCTCTCCTCCATAAACCCGTACAGCTCGTTATGGTATTCCTCATTTGATTCTCCAAAAGCCAAATAATTAACTTCATTGAGGGATGGATAGGGCAGGTTTCTCCTTTCTACGTTTATTATTTCCTTACAAGTGTTCCCACTCTTTACAAGACGTAGGTTGTCAAAATCCAGCATCTTAACTATGGCGGGGCTATGGGTAGTTATAATCACCTGCGTACTTGCACTTTTTGCTAATTCTTTAAAAGCTTCTATTAATTTCCTTTGATGTTCAGGATGTTGGGAAGTTTCAGGCTCTTCAATAGCATAAATTAAGCCTTGAGCATTATCCTCTCTTTGCCTCCTTTCCGCCTCAGCTCTGAAGAAGTTTAGTAATACCAACCTCTTTACTCCACTCCCTCTTTTATTTATAGGAATATCCTCATCTCCTGAAATAGTTACGCTTTTAAAAACATCATTCCATTTTAAACTTTCGGGACTTGGGATCACAGGTTTAAGGCTGTTGGCAATTTCAGGGTTCATCTCCCGGAGTTTCTCCAATGTTTTGTTAGATACCTCTGTTAACTTTTCTTCTACCTTCTTTGCAACAGTATCAAGATTCTCTTTCAACGTAGGGTCTTTTAATATTTCCTGTACTGCAATTTTCATCGGATCCTGAACTTCGCTATCGCCGTCGCTATTTTTTCTATCAGATTGAAATAATGCGTATAACGGCATGTACTTTTTTAGTTGTTCCCAGGAATCTTTAGCATCCATTTTTGCAAGCTCGATTTCTATCTCTTTTAATTGCAAATCATTCGAATAATAATTCCAAATCGTTTTCCTTAATTCCGCGTTTTTCGTTTTATCCTGGCAAACCATTTCATCAGTAAGGAGCCTTTTTAAATCTGTGTTTTTCTTTAACAGTAAATCGGCACATTTAGGGTTTGTCGGATGGTTAGCCTTCACAAAAATTTTTTCTTTACCGCCATTATTATATTTCTTAATAATCTCAAGGGTCCCATCTGAACGTAGTAAAAATTCGTCCTTTAAAGTCGTCGGATTTGAAACATCAATTGTTAATGTTGAAGGTAAATCACTGAATGCAATGCTAATTTTTGTTTCAGTATTGTCGTTGTTCTTACAATGTTTATTTATATCATCCTTGTCTATTTTAATTGGGCCTTTCCCTTCATTGAAAAAAATATCTAAGGCTTCTAATATGGTGGATTTGCCAACGTCGTTCTTTCCTACAAAAGCCGTTAAACCACAAAAATTAATAGTGGTTTCTTTCTCATAACCTCTAAAGTTTTCCATCCTGATTTTTTGAATCTTCATATTAATGTAATGGTTTAATTATGATTAAGACATATCCAAACTCATTTTTACAATTGATTTTATTTGTTTCTCTCTTTAGCAATCGTAATCCCAAAATTAATCTTTTAACTCGGGTTATTGGTCAAGTTTTATGTTGAAAGCAAAAGATTACCAAAGAAGGTTGCCGCAATTGCCGCCGCCTTTACATCTATCTCGCAGGTAGAGATTTAAGGAATTCAAAGTATTTGTTTTAAACCCTTTTATAAATGGGCGCAATCTGGAGAGTGGGTAAGGTGGGTAAGCTGTTTTCGGTAAAAAGAAAATCGTTTTTGTTAACGGTTTCGGCAGGCTGAAAGGGGTGATTATTGTTAATAAGGAATCAGCATTTCTTGGAAAAGATATTTATAAGCTAAGTCTGTTGTAACGAAAACCTGCCATTTTTGTTACAACACTTTAATCAGGTAACAGGTAAATAGCTATGCTTTTGTAACAAATATTTACTACTTTTGTTACAAAATAATGAAGTAATAGATGAATAGTATTGAATCTCAAATATTAAACCGTATTCACAGAGTACCGAAAGGGGATTTGTTGTTTCCGGTTGATTTCAGTGATTTGGGATCATCAGAGGCAGTACGTTTGTCGCTGCACAGGTTGGAAAAGGGAGGGGAAATTGTAAGAGTGGCGAAAGGAATTTATGTGCGCCCCAAAGAAAGTGAGCTGATAGGCAGGATAATGCCTCCGGCAGAGGAAGTGGCGACGGCTATTGCGAGACGAGATAGGATAAGAACCCTACCCACCGGCACATACGCTCTTAATGCTTTAGGGCTGAGTACGCAAGTACCTATGAGAATAGTGTTGCTAACGGATGGGTCTCCCAGAGAAATTAAAGTGGGTAAACGAACCATTAAGTTTAAAAAAACCACTCCGAAGAACTTACTGGCGAAAGGGAAAATAAGCCGTCTGGTCATACAGGCTCTAAAAGAAATAGGGAACGGAAAGGTAACTAAAAGCGAGGAAAAAGAGGTTATCAGCTTGCTTAAAAGAGAGGATGAAAAAGATTTGATACACGATATCGCACTGGCACCTGTATGGATTCAAAAAATAATGAAGAAAGCTCTTGAAAATGAAAAGGAATGATTTTTATCGTATTGATGCGGGTGAAAAGGAAACTATTTTTCAGGCCATCAGTAACCAGACCGGTATGCCGGCTTTTGCCGTGGAAAAAGATTGGTGGGTTACACAAACCCTGGCTATCATTTTTGAAATGGATACCTCAGAACACCTTGTATTTAAGGGAGGCAGTTCCCTAAGCAAGGCATGGAAATTAATAGAGCGTTTTTCTGAAGATATTGATTTAGCTATTGACAGGGGCTTTCTGGGTTTTACAGGAGATCTTTCCAAAAAGCAAAGAACTGCATTAAGAAAGGCTGCAGGGACTTACACTTCAGAGAAATTCTTTGAAGAATTAAGCATACGGTTCTCTAAAAAAGGTTTTCGTGATGCCTCGCTTTCAGTGGTTCCGGCAAAAGAAAGTGATCAGGACCCAAGAATTATCGAAGTGCATTATCCGAATATTATACCTACTCCCGGATATTTACTTCCCAAAGTACAAATAGAGATTGGATGCCGATCCTTGCGCGAGCCTTTTACTATCCGAACGTTTGGCTCTTTGGTGGATGAAGTCTATCCCGATAAAGCATTTGCCCAACCGCTGATCAACATCCCAACTGTAGATGCGGAAAGGACTTTTTTGGAAAAAATATTTTTGCTTCATGAGGAGTTTCATAGACCCATAAATAAAATCAGGGTAAACAGGCTCAGCCGTCATTTATATGACATTTATCGTTTATCACGTACCGAGGCAGCCAATCGCGCTCTCCATCATCAGGCGCTTTATGAAACCATTGTGGAACACAGGTACAGGTTTTCAAAGGTTGGAGGGGTAGATTATAATGACCTTAATCCTGAGAGGGTTGATCCGATGCCTCATCCGGAGGTAATAAGTGCCTGGGGAGAAGACTATAAAAAGATGTTAGAGGAAATGATTTATGAAGAGGATCCTCCTTCGTTTGCAATGCTGATTAAAAACATAGATGAACTGAAAGGAAAACTAAAGGGAGTTGGTTGGAAATTTTCATTGAAGTTTCCAATGGCACAAAAATAAATTATTCTTTTGTATGGGTGCATCCCAATTTTTCGCTATTGATTACTATAGTTGGATGGCAAATGAAGCAATCTTAATTGAACGAGTGCGCACATATGAGAGATGTGGTTAAGATTATACTTCCTCCATTGTAACCTTCTTAACATATTAGTAAAGAATAATTATTATCCGTTATTTTACAAGATGGTAATTAATAGGTGATTTTCTTACGATTGAATAGGTGTTACTTTTCCCATGAAGAGTAACCAAAAGATCCAGTGCTGACGCATCGGTACAGCATCGTTCCGAAAAAATCAAAGCTTCCTCCCACAAGGCCAACGCACGGCCCGCTGATTTTTCAGGCCAACGCTTCTTTGATTATGTTCCATAAAAGTATGTATACAGGAGACTGCTTCTTGGCCGTGCCGTCCTTCACAGTGGTTTTCTTCAGGTATTGGTAAAGAATTGCAGTCATTTTTTAATCTCTGTTCTTTTTGCTTGCCCAAAAAGAACCAAAAAGTCAAGTGCTGACGCATCGGTACAGCATCGTTCCGAAAAAATCAAAGCTTCCACCCACAAAGCCACCGCAGGGCCCGCTGATTTTTCGGGCCAACGCTTCTTTGATCTCGTTTCATAAAAGATATTCTTTCGAAATAAAAATCCAATGATTATCCGCCATGATACAAGATGGCAATTAACAGTTGATCTTCTTACAAATTTATTACTATCTAAACATCTCCTATCAACAAACTTTTTGTCTAATCCGCAAACATAGGAGTAACCAATCCCGCACGTGCGGGACTAGAAAAAACGAAGCTTCCACCCGCAGAACCCAACGCATCTCTACAGTAGAGACCGTTTTTTCTGGCCAACGCTTCTTTGATTCGTTTTCAAAAATGATATGGTCATCTCGGGCTTAGCTCCCTCCTTATTCTCAAACAAAAATATCTACTTGCATCACTGCGAAAATATAGGATGCACCCGATGTTATTCTTCTTTATACCGGCATAATTCATAAACCGCTTTCAATAATGACTTAACCCGATCGTAAAAATCGAGCAGATTGTGACGGGTTAAGCTGTCGTCGTTAAGGTTGTCGCTACCGATGGCGGCCAATATCAGATCCCAGAGGGTTTCTTCGGCGCCGTTAAGATCATAATAGCCGAAGAATTCGCGAATGACTTCGCGGGAGGAAGTTTTACCCTGCTTTTCGGCCGGAGGAAGGCCATGGGGATAATCTGATGGATTCTGGTACTGTTGGGTTTGTTGATGAAAGGGATTCATACACATAACTTTTTGATGATGATACAATAGATCGGGATTACGATCTGGCAGCTAAATTAGCCGGATGACCGCATATATCCTACTATTCTGTTTTGTATTTTACATGGGATTTTATGTTTTTTACAACGCAGGATTTTCTTATATTTGCTTTCATTAAATTACCTTCGCATGAAATCTACTACTATGCCGGAAAAATATATTCACCAGGGCCACAACGTTAAGCGTATCCGTGAATTGTTAGGAGTTAAGCAGGGGGCTCTAGCTATCGAGTTAGGCGATGACTGGAACCAGCAGAAAATTTCTTTGCTGGAACAAAAAGAAACTATTGATCCAGCATTACTGGAACAGGTGGCACAGGCATTGAAAGTTCCGGCAGAAGCTATTAAGAATTTCAGTGAGGAGGCGGCAATTTTTAATATCCAACATAATTATGACGGTTCTACTTTGAACCAAAGCCCCAATTACCAGTATAATGATCAATGCACCTTTAATCCTCTTGAAAAGGTTATAGAGTTATATGAGCGGATGATCAAGGAGAAGGACGAAATGATCGAGAAGCTGATGAAGGAGAGAGGTAACTAAAGAGGTGTTGTAGCACAAAAGGGCTGAATATGGTAAAGAGATTGTCGTATCACTGTCACGACAGTTAACGGAAGAGTTCGACAGCGGTTGGGGTACAAGGCAATTACATTACTATATGCATTTTACGGAAGTTTTTCCTAAGATTGAAATTGTGCACACGCTGTATGCAAAATTGAGCTGGTTTCACATAAGGGAAATTATGTACATAGAGAAGCCCCTTAAACGTGACTTTTACATAGAAATGTGCAGATACCAAGACTTTCATTAAAAAGAATAAGATGATCTATAAAAATATTATAATCAATTTCGGAGATACTCAATTGAGAACAAATTGCTTGGCTACCTTTTCGAGACCCCCCCAGAATATAACGGTTTTCTTTTTTAGAAGATCAAAACTTCTCTTATGTTTTAGGAAAATCGGGAGGTAATCCGGAAATAATATTTATACATAATGAAGAGGGTTATTAGAAAGGTAGTTCTTCATTTTCTGATTCTTTGATTGTTCCACCAATTTTTTTGCCAAGATAAGTTGAAATTGTTGCTGTAAGCTGAACCACTAATTCTGCTTCTAAGTATTCCGGTGCATTTCCTTCTCTTAAATGTCGCCCTTGTTCCGAGGTAAATCCCCAAACTTTTTCAATGGCAGCATCAAGTGGCTTTGGAACTATATTTGGATGCTTTTTGATTATTTCACCTAAAGTTGCTTTTTTGTCTCCGCTAACTTCCCGTGCCACACATTCAAGGCAAGCAAGTGAATGTTGAATAGCTCTCGTAATATCAGGACTAGGCCTTCTTGATAAGTCTTTGAGTGCTTCTTTGATTTCATTATTTGCCGTTTGTAATTTGGCAGTTTCGAGTACTGTAGCGACTGTCTCTACCGCTGTTTCAAATACCTTGTTCCCTCTTGTTTCTATATGCCCATCAACGATCTTCCAGCCGATCCCATTTTCAACGAAATAGTCATTTAACTCCTCTGTAAATGTTTCCTGTTGTTGGATATTTAGCTTTCGAATTATTGCCTCAATGATATCATATACCTTATACCAGTCACAGTTATCTATATGATCCGCAGCCTCGTCGTCTATGTTAGGGTATTCCGACCAGTTATCTCTATCAGGTGGTATTTTTAAAACATTTGTAGTAATCGATCGCAAGTCGGATGGCTTCTTATTTAAGTCATAAAATGCCATTCTAATGAATCCACGGAGCTCCCTTGGTGCATCTTCCCGGATAGTTATTTCCTTCTCTTTTTGCGAATGAAATCCATATCGTTTTGAAAAAGTCTGATTGATCATTCTTATTGATTTTTTAATTGTAAATACGGACTGCGAACGCTATGACTTCATTACAACAGCGTTATAATACTACCGCTAAGCTGATGAATGGCGAACAAAAGCTGATGAAATGCATGCCCGCGCTGCTATTGCCAATAAGGATGTTGGCAGGAGGTTACCGTTCAAGTATTGCATTAATTCTTTGTTCCTCTGTCATTCCCAAATCGTCACTATACTCAAAAGCATATTTATTTTCTTTGCGTTCAATAATTAAATCATTGACGTTCGTCGGGCTAAGATTATTTAAGTCGATTCTAAATTTATAGTGAGAAAATATCAAAGGCGAAGTCTTTCCGCCTAAATACATCATTATTTCAAACTCGCCGTTGGCTCGTGCTAATTCTTGCAGATTGAATTGTAACAATTCAATCTGTCTGATAAGGTTCGTTATAATAAATTGTGTCTAAAGCATTTAAAACTCTAAGATCATTCCCATTCAAACCGTACGGGTTGCCAGAATTTCTATCCTTAAGTGAGTTTGCAAAGATTCCTTTTGTAACTACAATTCTGTAATAAACGTTATGTTCATTCAGTAGTTTAGAAAGATTAAATATTACCGGTGTGATTTTAAGAAAAATACTTGTTCCATAATGGTATAATCGTTCTGGCTTGATGTAACCCTTAAGTTTTGGGTATGTAATTTTCTTAAATAACGCTTCAATATAGTGATGGGGAGCAGGCCTCGATTGTCCATCGATACGCATGTAATAAATATTCCGAAATTGATGGGGAGCATATTCGCTTTTGCCTACTTCAATAACATAAACATAGTTCGTTCCATCTTCAAGCCTGAAGAAAAAAACTTCATTCGGCGAAGGTGTAATTGAATCTGTAATCCTATTTATGAAATAATCTTTCTCAATCTGTCGTGTTACTGGAGAAAGGGTGCCAACGAACACCTTTTCAGTTCGTCCTGCAACATTTTGCCCAATAGGGGCTCCCCAAATTATCAATCCTCCGTTTGAATTTAAAAGAGCACATACTGTCCGAATGATTCCATTTTCTTTTTCTTTATCATTTTCTCCTAGTGAATGATACGACTTGAATTCAATTTTATCGGATTCTTCCTTTTCATTTGCAAAGAAGTCGATGATGTCTTGATAAACCAAGTCCTGCGGTTGTTTACCAAAGTATTGTTGAATGTAGCTCATGAAAATCTCTGCTAAACGCATAAATATACGAACCTTTCTGTATTCTCTTCCAATTGATTTTATATATAATCCACCGATTATTCTGCATCTATGCCGATTCAGCCTCCTTCGCATTTGGTCTATTTGCTATCCGTTTCCAAATGTTTCAAAACGTTTAAACCTTGATATAATTCTTTCCTCCTAAAAATGAAAAACTTATATCGTTTGCTCTTTGCCATATCTCCAGAAATATAGTCGGATGAGCTTGAGGCACGGATACTGATAGTCGGATTTCGTGCCACTAAGATAAAGATATTTTATATCCGGCCGCTCTTTCGGCGCTTTATCTACTTCCTCTTATCCTCCGCCTCTTTTTGAAAACGATATCGGACTAAACACCTCGTTTATGCGATTGCAAAGGGGGATTCAAATATCCTCCGGACGTATAAAATTTTGGCCAGGACCCGATGTTGAGGAATCAGGTCAGAAGGCAAATGGGAGAAATCCGGGGAAACGGCAAGGCCGGTAAGATGTTTTGGGTAGAAAGGATATGGTTTTTTATAAACGGTTTCAGGTGGCTTAACGAGTGCAAGCAGTACCGGGCTGTTATTCCTTTTACACCTGATTGCATTGAAGTTATCTGAAAATTTGGGACTGTGAAAAAAGCAAAGGTTTGAGTGATTTTCTCTTACCGGCCCCCTCTGACTCCCCCAGAGGGGGAGAATGAAGCCCCGCCTACTCCCCTTCGGGGGGAGGGATGACGAATGCAGTCCGTTCCTATTTGTCCGCGAGGGACGGAAACGAGAATCAGTTTTTTAAAAATGACAACCTTCTCAGCGGGTATTATTCCGGGATTTGTTTTAATAATTCGGTGAGTTCTTTATCAGAGATGTTGGCCTGTTCACCTTTATCATAAATGGAAAGCAGATACACCGTTTCCTCGATTATCACTACATCTGTAATGATCCTTGCTCCTCCTGACTTACCTTTCCCTTTAGATTTTATAGCAAGTCTAATCTTAAAACAGTTCCTGCCAAGAGGAGTACCTTTTTCAGGATTTTCTTTTAATTCTGATATTAATTGTCGTAAATCCTTTAACAGGGATGGGTATTTTTTATTAAGTCGTTTAGCCTGTCTTTCGAAAACAGCAATGGACTTGACCTTATAGCTCATTGAGAAATTCTTCAGCGTTACGGGCTTTCTTTTTACCTGCCCTAATGAGTTTCATCTCCTCAACGGCTTCATTTATTTCTTCCAAGAACAAAGCTCTGGAACCTGTCAGTTGTTTAGTCTTCACATAGGAAATGCTCTTGAGCACTTCCAGCAGGGAAGTGGCTTTATTATCGGGTATATCCAATAAGACTTTCATGTTTCAAATATTTTATAATACCAAAAGTTATCTGTTGTACAAAGTTAACTATTTTACGGCTAAAGCGAAAATTCGCCATGATACAAGATGGCGATTAATAGGTGATCCTCTTACAAATTGAATAGGTGTTACTTTTCCCATGTCCAAGGGGCTCCCTTCAAGAGAGTCCTTCGGGCTTTGAACCTGCGGAGATGAAAAAGTAACCCCGCCCGGACGTACCATTCGGTACAGGCGGGCAAAAGATATAGAAAAATCGCTACGTAGAGACTGATTTTTCTGGCCAACCTGCCTGTCGGACGGGCAGACGCTCCTTTGGTTCAGTTTTCATAGCAATTATTCTTTTTCATAAATGACAATCTTTTCTTTATGGCCGGTGATTTGATTATTGTACTTTCTTTGGCTTGTCCAAGGGACTCCCGCGGAGACCCAAAGAAAGTACCAAAGAAAATTCAAGAAAAATCAAAGCTTCCACCCGCTCTCGGCTGAGCCGAGACCAGAGCACGGCCCACTGATTTTTCGGGCCACCCGCAACGTACTGAACTTAATTTTTAGATTCTACCCTAATCATTTCTTAACGCCATACGACTCAATTTTCTTAATGCATTTTTTATGATGCGGGGAAAACCGGGTAACCGATCTAAATCATATTGTTTTCAAAGACTTTATCCAACAGTTTGCAGGAAATTAATCGCTCAGAGTGCCAACTAAATAATCTAACCAAGACCTATTGATTTTTCCGACCAACCTGACTGTGGTAGGCAGGCGCTTCTTTGATTCGTTTTCAATGAGAGGTGGTTTTCAGGGAATGGATTAATCGCTTACTTTCTCTTATCCTCTGCCTCCTTCGAAAACGAGATCAGGTTGAACATTTCTTTCATGCGGCTTCTTATCCTTTTTCCATATCGGGCTTCTATTTCGGAACTGTTGAGGTTGGTGGTGAGGTGGGTGATCATGTGGTGGGTGATGAAATATTCATAGCGGCTGAGCAGGATTTCTGCCATGGTATTGCAGGTGTCCCCGTAATATCGCATGTCGGATTCAAGACCTAAGTCGTCGAAACAAAAGGTGACGGGGATATCCGTGGCGGAAAAGAAACTGTAGCGACTGTAATGATTGATCACCAGAAAACCTTCTTCGGAAAACCGGAAGGCAAGCTGGCGGCAAGAGCATATGCGGTGGCGATAGCGGGCGTGCAGGATATGGCGAATAAGGCTCATTAGAGCCGTTTTTCCGCAGCCTACCGGTCCGGTGAGTAGAATGCCTTTGTGAAGGGAGATAGTGTTTAAATCGGCCTGAAAACGATCACGGGAACACCAGATTAAAAGTTTAGCGATCAGCGGGGCATCTTCTTCGTAAAAATGAAATTCCGGGCCGTAAAGCTCTTTTCCCTTGTTTTCCAGGAAGAGCCACAGGTTGGGATAGTCGTAAATTAACATTTCAGGGTTCTTTGCCCGGTTATTCTCAGAGAGCGTTCGGATATAGTCCGGTACTGATTCAAAGCGGTTCTCCATAGTTTTTATCGGTTTTTAAGTGATGAGTAGAATTTTCGTGTGAGGGTTCTTTTGTTTTACCGGCAGGTTTATTCAGCATCCATTTGCGGGCCATGGCCTGCCAGTTGGCCACCGGTATGGTGGCGGTGAGCATCCAGCCCTTAGCCTGATTGTACAGGTAAAACTTTTTTGCTTCTTCCATCGGGAAATGTTGGGATTGAAAAAAAGATTCCACATCGGGAAGGGAAGGTATATTCGGTTTGGATACATTATTTTTTTCTTTTACATCCTGTTCTAACTGTCCCATATTTGGGACAGTGCGGAGCAGGTTTATTTTTTCATAAATTCCATTTTTATTAAAAATTTCTGTGGGTGTTTTACACACACATTTATGGTTTATGTTTATATGTTTTATATAGAGTCCCATTTTTGGGACAGTACATGTCCCACTTTTGGGACTGTAGGTGTCCCATTTTTGGGACGGTATATGTCCCATATTTGGGACTGTAAGAGATTCATTTTGGGGAGGGTTAGCGTCCCATATTTGGGACTGTAAAACTTCTGTTTCAGGAATTATTTTTTCTCCGTTTTGAGGACTAAATAAGTCGGGTTGATTAGTTGGTGGTTCGGGTTTGATTTTATCCATGCCAATCATAAAAATTTTTACCGGGTAGTACCGTGATGCGGAAGGAAAATAATGCAGATAGTTTGCCTGATGCAGATCTTTTAAACACTTGTGGTAGGTGTTCTTGCTTCCTATTTTCGATAATTGCATGATTTCTTCTCGGCGAACAGGAAATGGATTTTGGAAACGGTTGAGATTCCAGTAATGAAATACCGCTAAATAAAGGCTCACATGCGCGGATGTGAGCCTGTTATCGTTACGAATACGTGTGAAAAAAGCATTGAGGTGCCTGACATAGTTCATAATAGCCCCCTCCGGGATCCGCGCTTACTACATGGCTTTGCTTTCGGGAAATTCCCAATGCGGAAGGAATATATTCCCGTGAAGCGGACCATACCGAAGGGGGCGTTTTGATCCCTCCTTTTTTTAGTGGTGAATGAATGATGCTTACGCATAAAAGAGTTTTATAGTCGAATGAATAATCGTTTAAGATGAAGATTTCATGACAGAAATTTGATGCAACTTTTAAGCTGTTTTGTGTTACTTTTCGCTTGATCGAAAAGTAACCAAAAGATCAAGAAAAAACGAAGCTTCCACGCGCAAACCCACGCTCGGCGTGCCGTTTTTTCTGGCCAGCGCTTCTTTGGTTTGGTTTTCATAGCAATTATTCTTTTTCATAAATGACAATTTTTTCTCTATGGCCGGTGATTTGATTATTGTACTTTCTTTTGCTTGAACAAAAGAAAGTACCAAAGAAAATTCAAGAAAAATCAATGCTTCCACCCGCAATGCCAGCAGCACGGCCCGCTGATTTTTCGGGCCACCCGCAACGTATTGAACTTAATTTTTAGATTCTGCCCTAAAACATCTATTTTATTTCTTAACGCCGTCTGACTTAATTTTTTTAACGCTTCTTTTCTAAGGTCGGCCAGGCAAAGCCAAGATTTCAAGCTCCGCCCAGACTGACAGTTAATCTATTTCCTGAAATCTTTAGAAGCACTTTTATTCGGTTTCATGAGTTGGAGGATATCATCGTAGTCGTAAAATACTAATCCGCCGATGAGGGTGGAAGGCAGGGTTCCGTTGTCTCTAAGAGTTTGAAGGGTTCCCCGTGAGATACCCAGGGTTTTACAAACTTCATAGGATTTGAGCCATTTTTTTAGTTTGGCGGGCGCATTTTCCGTTACGAGCGTTTGGATTTCCTGCAGAAGCTCCGCTTTAAATTGGTGCAGGTCTTCTTTGGTAAGAATATTTACTGTCATAGTGGTGAAATTTTGTGAGGGCAAAGCTTAGGAATTTGGGAATACCAGACCAGTGGCGGGGGTGAATTCACCCCAATGAAAGCCATAATGGATAAGGAATTGAGAAAGAAAAATATTTTTTGAGAAAGGTAATTGGGAATGGTCATCCGAAGTTTCTGATCGTGAATGGTGAATTCCTTATATCCTTAGATTTATTGCGATAAGCATAGATTAAATGATTAGGTAGTTTCT
Organism: Chitinophagaceae bacterium; assembly: GCA_004322015.1. Taxonomy (GTDB): domain Bacteria; phylum Bacteroidota; class Bacteroidia; order Chitinophagales; family Chitinophagaceae; genus FW021-bin31. The sequence goes on along the minus strand of SCQT01000147.1, from coordinate 9,235 downwards.
CGTTCAATAGCTTTGTTACTTATTATTCTGTGTTAAATATGCTTATTTCAAAAAAATAATTTTAACTTGCAAGTTAAATTATAGTTAATATGTTATTTTTTAGTCTATTTTATTAAGCACTAAAACCGGGACTGCTTAAGGATAGGAGACCGTCCTTAATAACTGTTCTGAATATTTATCCTATGGAACCTATTGAATTGAGAGATGAATTAGCGTTTTTTGAAGATTTGTTGGAAAATAAGCTCAGCCCCAGGCAAATAGCTTCAAACCCTCCCACTGAAACGCAAATTTCTGCATTAGTGAAAGACATGGCTGCCGAAAAGGATCGAATAAGACGTTGCCTGAAAAAAATGTATTACCATCCCGCCGGTGAAAGGTTTAAGGAGCAGTATGTCCAGCGACATCAGGCAGAGCTGGTCATTCTGGTGAATACTGCCTTTCATTACATTCGCCCTGAATCAGCGAAAGATCTCTTAGAAAAAGAAAATGATACCCCTATAATCAGCGTTTACAAACTAATATATCATTCACTTAAGGAATTACTTGCCTTTATAGAAAGCCATCTTACAAAATATTTTAACCAGGAAGAGAACGCGCCTTTAGGCTACCAGATAATTTCCAAATACGAATTCCAGAACCGGATGAGACGTATCAGGAAAAAGTTTGGAGGTATGACCGGCGATAAGGAAATTTTACAACGGGTGTTAACTACGATTCAAGACATAACAAAAGACTCAGCAAATATCACCTACCAAAAGCTAATATATGCCAGGACAATCCTTATCGAGATGGAAGCCTCAGAACCGGAGCCAGGTCCGAAAAATTATTTTTCTCCCCTCAGAGAGCTGATGTTCCATATGAATTTTAATTGCAGCCTTTTTGCTCACTTATTAATTAAGGAATTAATTGGTTACGTAAGTAAGATAGACGGATACCGGGAGAAGCTGCTATTCTTATATGGATACCGAAAAGAGCTTAACCAGTTAGTTATTAAACCCGGGAGGCAATTCCGGAATAACCCGGTTTCGCTCAAAGAAGCGATAAACGGATGGGTAGAGGAAGAGATTATTTTTTTAGAAAAAACAAACGCTTTGTTTTCAGGTGTCACTTATAATGCAGAAAAACCGATTCACGAAGAGGATAAATTATCATTCTCGGTTCCGGTAGGTGTACTATCAATACTGGGCCGGAGCGCCTGCGATACGAGATTGGTGACCAACAAAAACAAAAAAAGCGTTATGACGACTATTGCAAGGCTATCAAAAACAGTTGGCAGCTCAGACCTTCAGGAAAACAGCCTCCTTAAAAAATCATACGCCGCAGAGCCGGGGCATAAAGAAAGGGCAATTGGTATATTGCACGAGATGATCAGGAAGATTCATGAGTATTAAAGTTTTTAAGGATTAATTTCATTTCAAAATAGGATCACTCCAAAAATTGTTGAATATCAATGATGAATTACTCTTCCTTCAAAAACTCAGTAAGATTATTTTTCTCCAGGTATTCCAATATCTCATGTTGGTGGTGAAAATTAAAACGGAAGATGACTTTACGCCAATTTGCGACGTCCATGTCCAACAAATCACGTAAAATGAAAATGTTTGAATTGATCAAAACACTTTTAAGACTATCTTCCAAAGGAAGGTCTATTATCTTTTGATCCAGGAGTTTTTGCTGTGTATCGGTCATATAAAAAAAGGGCGTGGAACACAAAGCTACCGCTACTGAGGAACCACGAAGTCCCACCTCGCCAATAGTCGCGCCCACGCCTTAGCGTAGGCGATACGACTATCTTTTGTGGGAGGTAAAAATTTCGTGGTTTTCAGTAGCCCAACAGACAGTTAATCGCTGCTAAAATATCTTTTCAACATTGTTGTTGAGCGACAAAGATAATTTATTGTCCTTAATGCAAATTGTTTATTCATTCACGACATTTTTAACTGTATCAGGATTAACGGCGTATTTGGCTTTTAATTGTTTCATATCGAAGCTGACTTTTTTATCCAGTATCCGGGCATATATCTGTGTAGTCTGGATTTTTCGGTGCCCCAGCATTTTACTGACCGTTTCAATGGGGACGCCATTGGTCAGGGTAACCGTAGTGGCAAAAGTGTGTCTTGCCATGTGAAAAGTCAGTTCTTTTCCGATGCCACAACAATCCGCTATTTCCTTTAAATAAGCATTTACCTTCTGATTGGAAGGGACCGGAAAAACCTTGCCTTTTATTTTTGCCTCCTGATTATCCTTGTATTTCTCCAGCAGAGCCAATGCAGGGGGTAATAATGGGATGCGGGAAGCACTTTCCGTTTTCTGGCGGTGGGTAAATATCCATTTCTCGCCGTCCATGCCGAGGGAAATGTTACCGGGGGTAAGGTTATAAATATCAATATAAGCTAAGCCGGTATAGCAACTGAAAAGGAAGATGTCGCGGATATGTTCTAATCGTTCGATGGAAAATTCCTTTTCCTGAATAGATTGTAATTCTAATTCCGTCAGGTAGCCCCGGTCGGTCTTTTGAGACTTGTACTTGTAAGCCATGAAAGGATCCTTGCCGAGCCAATCCTTGGCTACACATTCATTGATAATCTTTCTCAGGTTCCTGATATACTTGGCATTGGAATTAATATTGACGTTTTTTTCAGCCTTCAGGAAAAACTCAAAGTCATTGATAAATTCAAATTTCAAATCTTTCAGGTAAAAATCCTTCCTTTTATATCTCCACTGCAGGAATTCGGATACATGCCTTTCCATGGTTTGGTATTTAAGCCAGGTACCTTTGGCATACCCTTTCCCAATGAGAGTTTTCACGTCTTTATTGTGCTCCCGGATTATTTGCATCAGGGAACGGGGTTTCTCAGCGATTCCCAATAAATCATTTTTGATCATTTCGGGGGTAACCAACTTTTCATTGAGTTCGAGCTTACTAAAACTTGCCAGCACTCTGGTTTTCATGACGGCGAGGTGGTTATTGATTTCCCGCGCGTCCTCTTTCCTGCCGGTAACGATCTGGCTTCGGGGGTCCCATTCGGCAGGAGATACTTCTCTGTGGGCGGAGATTTCAGCCCGTTTTCCGTTGATGGTGAGCCTCATGGACAGGGGAACTTTGCCCTGTTTGGCACGGTGTGTTTTCGCCCATACCAGGATGGACATGGATTGACTTTGTTGGAACATAGTGGTGACTTTTAAAGTGAACAATATTGTTTAAAAGCACCTCAGCTCTACAGATATTCGTAACGACAACCGGAGGGATGAACTAAGGAATTAATTCATTCGGTTACCACAAAAATACGAAAAACGCAGGTAACCGAATTGGTAACCGAATGGCTGATATATTTTGGGCTATCTTTTTGCCCGATATATCATAAGTCGTTCGTAATCAGTGCATTTTAAGCTATTTTGAAAAAGCTTAAAAAGGGAAAAGTGGAGCCGGCGGGAGTCGAACCCGCGTCCAAACAACGGTTGAAAAAGCCTTCTACATGCTTATTTCCTTATTGGTTGTCAGCCATATCCCGGAAAGGAACAAACCTACATATGACTTAGCTGCATAATCTTTTGTTATCTGCACAGCCTGGGATAACAGCATCCTGTTTTATTTTGATAAGTCGGCGGCGGAGCGTGGTAACAGAACTACCTGCTCATCGGCATGAAGCGGACTCCTTGCGGAACGCGGCCCTATTGGCTACGCTAATCGCTGATCAGGCAGCCATGGCATACTGTGTGTTGCCAATTAATGTTTGAATATTCAGATTAACGTGCTAATTATCCAACGCACGGCATGCTTATGCATTCCCCACCTGATGCTGTCAAAACCGGTCGGCCCCTTTTATTTTTCAGTAAAAGAGTAATCGGTGATCAGTCTGCAGGAAAGCAAAACGGACATCTTTTAAAAAGAACTTCTCTTCGGTGCAAAGATAGCCAAAACAATTATCACATTGACCAAGAACCAAGAACAGAGGATAAAGAATTCATCAAGGGATATAGAATATGGAATACAAAAACCGCAAAACAGTGAAACAATAGAACAAGCGTACCTTTGCGACCTCATTCATGAAAAAGGCCTTATTTCAATTACACTTAGCTGTCCTGTTAGCCGGTTTTACCGGTATTTTAGGCAAACTTATCACTTTGAGAGAAGGACCATTAGTCTGGTACAGGATGGGTATCACCACGCTTGCCATGCTCCTGTTCCTCTTTTGGAAAAGAAAGTTAAAAAGGATTTCCATAAAAGAAACTTTTAGAATCGCCTACGTAGGATTCCTTTTGGGAATCCATTGGCTATGTTTTTACGGGAGCATTAAATATGCAAATGTTTCTATTGCCCTGGTCTGCTTTTCGGCATCCGCTTTTTTTTCGGCATTTTTGGATCCACTTATCATGAAAAACAGGTTTTCAATTCGGGAAGTATTGCTGAGCCTGATAGCCATTTTAGGCATCTTCATTATTATGCATTTCGATAAGCGGTACACTATTGGCATCATCCTCGGATTACTTGCAGCATTTTTCAGCGCCTTGTTCACAGTACTTAGTAAAGGGCTGACTCGAAAACATGATCCTTACACCATGACATTATATGAATTAGGGGCAGGGTTCGTCTCTATTTCCATTTTGCTTCCATTTTATGTACATATTTTCCCACACACTGTCCTGATACCTACCCTGTTGGATTGGCTATACCTTCTTATCTTAAGCATTGCCTGTACCTTATGGGCTTTTGTGCTGGTATTCAGTTCTTTGAAAAAAGTGAGTTCATTCACTACCAACCTGACGTATAATTTGGAACCTGTCTATGGCATCCTGCTTGCATTTTTAATTTTTCATGAAAACGAACATCTGAATAGAAATTTTTATTGGGGATTTAGTCTTATTATTATTTCTGTGGTATTGCAATCCCTTCGGGTGCTGCATATCAGGAAAAGAATCGGAAAAAAATTGCCTGCAAGGTTTAAAATACCCTGGGGTTAAGAAGCCACATCAACTATTGCACCTTATATATATCCAGCAATCCATCCGGCAGGATTACATGAATTACTTTATTGATCTTATCAATCCGGTGTAACGTATTCGGATTCAGCGGAATCAACAACTCCTTATTATTTTGATAGATTTTCAGTAACAATTGTGCAGGCAATTCCACTACTTCTGCCACAAGGCCTAATGTCCCTGCTGTTTTGTCTTGTACTTTAAACCCCAGGTAGAACAAAGCGGATCCGGGAGAAACTATTTTTCTGAAATGATCTTCATCCAGATATACCTGCTTTTGCAACAGCTTTGCAGCTTTTTCCTTAGTCATGATCCCCTCCAGTTTCAAATAAACCTCTTCCTCATTTCTAATACGTGTAGATTCGATAAAATAGGGGATAAAGCTATCTTTTTTATCTTCAATAAATATTGCCGGAACCTCTTTAAATGCATCCGCTTTCCCTGTTTTGTGCCACAGGATCATTTCACCATGAAGCCCGTAGGTCGCCACAATCTTACCTGTATTATAATATTCCGCCATTTTCTTAAAAATAAAAAAGGTAATATTTCTGCAAATATTACCTCAGTATTTTAAAAGATAAAATTCATCATTCTTTTTCAGTTCCTGTAGCTTCAGGCTTTTTCGCTTTGGCAGCAGGTTTTTCTTTTTCTGCCTTATGAGCATGTTCTTCACCTTCTCCAACCTTCTTTACCACATGTTCCTTGTGCTGATTTTCCCCTTGCGCTTTTTTGTGATGCTCTCTTCTCTTCAGTATCTTGCTTTCATGTTCGGCATTCCACTGATCAAATTTCGCCATAGCTGTTTTATCGTCGAACAAGCCAAGCTGTACGCCCCGTAGCAGATGCTTCAGGTACAGCACACCTTTGTAGGATAAAATACGGCGAACGGTATCTGTCGGCTGGGCGCCCTTCTGCAGCCAGTGCAAAGCCCTGTTCCTGTCCAAATGAATTGTAGCCGGAACGGTCAGTGGGTTGTAAGAACCAATTTTTTGAATGAATTTTCCATCCCTGGGAGAACGGGAATCAGCCACTACAATGTAGTAGAACGGGCGTTTTTTCCTCCCTTTTCTTTGTAATCTGATTTTAGCAGGCATAAATAATAGAGATTATTCTTGCGTGTGAACAATAAATTTTTAAAAGGTCAAAGGTAATACATCTCACAAGGAAATCAAAAACTAATATGCAAACGTGCGATAAAAGTATGTTAACGTTTCATCTTTTTACTCCTAAATTATGCAAATTCTTTCCCATTCCTTTCATGCCATTCATTTGTTTCATCATTTTCCGGATCTGGTCAAATTGCTTAAAAAGCTGATTTACTTCTTCCATGTCTTTCCCGCTGCCTTTGGCAATCCGTTTACGCCGGTTTCCATCAATTATCTGCGGATTAGCACGCTCATAAGGGGTCATCGAATTAATAATGGCTTCCACTCCTTTAAAAGAATCATCGCTAATATCAATATCCTTCACCGCTTTGCCAATCCCCGGCATCATTCCGAGCAAATCTTTAATGTTTCCCATCTTTTTGATTTGCTGGAGCTGCGTCCTGAAGTCTTCAAAATCAAACTGATTCTTCCGGATCTTTTTCTCTAATTTTCTGGCCTGTTCCTCATCATATTGCTCCTGCGCTCTTTCCACTAAGGTGGTGATATCTCCCATGCCCAGAATACGCTGTGCCATCCTTTCCGGGTAAAAGATATCCAGGGTGTCTGATTTTTCGCCCATGCTCACGAATTTGATGGGCTTCTGAACAGTATATTTGATGGAAAGAGCGGCTCCGCCACGGGTATCACCATCTAATTTGGTTAAAACGACCCCACTGAAATCCAGCCGGTCATTAAAAGCTTTGGCCGTATTGACAGCGTCCTGACCAGTCATAGAGTCCACGACAAAAAGTATTTCATTCGGCTTTACAGCCTCTTTTATGTCGGCCACCTCGTTCATCATCACTTCATCCACTGCCAAACGACCTGCAGTATCAATAATAATAGCATTAAAACCTTTGGTTTTAGCCTCTGTAATGGCAGCCTTGGCTATTTCTACCGGATTTTTATTCTCAGGTTCACTATAAACAGGAATTCCGATTTGTTCGCCCAACACCTTCAACTGGTCAATAGCCGCCGGGCGGTACACATCCCCCGCAACTAATAAGGGCGATTTTCCCCTTTTTGTCTTCAGAAAACGGGCTAATTTGGCTGAAAAAGTGGTTTTGCCGGAGCCCTGCAAGCCTGCAATCAGAATAATGGAAGGGTTTCCTTTAAGATCCAGGCCTGACTCAGTTCCACCCATCAATTGCACCAGTTCATCTTTTACGATTTTCACCATTAATTGCCCGGGTGAAACTGAAGTCAGAACCCTTTCACCGAGCGCTTTTTCCCTGATAGTGTCTGTAAACTCTTTGGCGATTTTGTAGTTGACATCAGCATCCACGAGTGCACGACGGATTTCTTTTACCGTAGTGGCAATGTTAAGTTCTGTGATCTTAGCGTGTCCGCGAAGCTGCTTAAACGCTGAATCCAGCCGGTCTGATAAAGAGTCAAACATAAGTCATATTTTTATTTCTTAAATAGCATAATCCTGCTGCGATTAAACACAGAGAGGGTGCAAAGTTATTTCAACGCTAAGGAAATTCCAATTCAGGCATTGCAAATAAACCTTCTTTCGTTTTTAAAGTTATTTTAATATATGCTTCATTATGAAAAAGTCAGTTTCAAGGGTCAGCCCCGCTAAAAAATCAGAAAAAAAAACTTCTTCCAGAAAGAAAGCAACAAAAACAACGGCAAAAAGAAAATCTGTAAAAAGGCCTGTAAAAAAGAAGGTTGTTAAACAATCTGCGAAAAAGATACGCCGGGAAAAAACTATAAAATCTACATCCACGAATTCCCCTATACAACACGTGGTGATCATTTTTAAAGAGAATCACGGATTCGATAATTATTTCGGCACTTTCCCCGGAGCTAATGGTGATCCGAACATGCTTCACCTTCCGGATCCGCCACAAAATGACCCCAACCATACACATGAAACCTGGGTAAAAAGAGCTGCAGATGCGGTGAGCGGAGAATATATCGAATCGGACATTCCCAATTATTTTGCTTTAGCTAAACAGTTCACTCTTTGTGACAATTATTATACGGATGTTGCAGGCCCCTCCACACCTAATCATTTGATGCTGGTAGCAGCAGATTCTCCCATTGTGGATAATCCGCATAAGAGGGATCCTGCTTCCATGCAGCCTCCTTATAATATTCCTTCCCTGCCTGCCAATCTTCAAAAAGCAGGCATTACCTGGAAAAATTATGGCGGATTTGTCTTTGATTACATCAATGCACTGAAGGGAAATCCTGCTAATGTCAGCGCCGGACGGTTTGCCGTTGATGCCGCAGCGGGTAAAATACCGCAGGTGTCCTGGGTCTTTGGCGCAAAAAATATGAGCGAGCATCCCAGGGAAAATGTGGCAGATGGCGATAACTGGTCCGCAGCGCAAATCAAAGCTATTATACAGGGAGGATTATGGGCAAACACCGCCATTTTTATTACCTGGGATTGCTGGGGTGGATGGTATGATCATGTCATTAATCCTCCGGAAGTGGAGAAATGGACAGACGGAACACAGTTCAAGTATGGAGGCAGGGTGGGTTGCATTGTAGTCAGCCCCTATGCTAAAAGCGGGTATATTTCTCATGTACTACACTCCCAGATCAGCACTATCAAATTTATCGAAACATTATTTGGATTAGCTCCTATTAATCATCGGGATAAAGCTGCCAATGGTTTTTCCGATTGTTTTGATTTCACGCAAAAGCCTTTGTCGCCACCGGTATTTCCATAAGAGGAAGAGTTTATACAATTAGGATCCGCTAATCTTATTCATCAGTTTTTTCAATGCAACAAGCGGAATGAACTTACTTATCACTCGATCTGTTCCTCGCTTTCTTCTTTAATGGAAGGCAGTCCTTTATATTTCCATGTAAAGTAAAAATAAAAAGGGACTCCGATAGCCACTAAGGCAATACCCGTTAAAGATAGGATTGGTTTTGTAATCAGCGTATTAAAAGATAAGAAAATAACAAACAGGATAAAAATAACCGGGGCCCATGGATAACCCGGGACCTTCTCTTTAATTACTTTCTTAGTTTTCATTTTTATCAGGGCAGCAGCCAGCAAAGCAAAATAAATAAAATCCACAAAAACGCTCATGTCGGTCAGCATGTCAAAAGTGCCTGAAAATACCAGCACGATACTCCATGCCATG
>SCQT01000146.1 GCA_004322015.1 Chitinophagaceae bacterium | reverse complement strand
TACCCTTTATAATGCAAAGGATTTTTTACACACCAGGTGTAATTAATGAGTGTTTGATCCACATTTTCTTTCCAATAATCGGCATATTCATCCTTCAATCCATGCGGATCCAGGCCCAGATAAGAATATTGCGTCCAGAATAAAGGGCCGCCTAAGGCTGCTCTTCCCTGCCGGAATAACTGCAGAACATATCCATAATGATTAGTCGAATCCTTAATTCTTCCGTTCATTGCCCAGCCTTCACGATAGACTGACACGGGAACGGCATGGGTGGGAGAAGATGCAGCCAGGACGTAAGCGATCAGGCACTCATTATACCCGTGAATAGGGAAATTCATAGCCCATCCGTAATCAGGGCTCCAATGCCAGTATAAAACACGCCCCCCATCCCCCCCTAAGGGGGGACGAAGGGGGGCATACCAATCCCAATCCACGCCTCTCCATAATTTATCTATTTCTGCGGCAAGTTTTTTTTCAGGTTTATTCCCATGCCTGAAATATTGTCTGGCACATAATAGCCCCTGCATCATAAAGGCAGTTTCCACTATATCTCCCCCATCGTCTTTTTTACTGAATGGCTTTACTTTTCCCGTTAGCCCGTACATCCAATGCGGCCACACCCCATGAAAACGATCGGCGGTTGACAAAAAATAAACTATCTTTTTAATTCTTTCATACCCCTGTTTGCGTGTAATAAATCCTCTCCTGATCCCTGCCAGAATAGCCATGATACCAAAACCGCTTCCCCCGGTTGTTACCACATCCTGATCATGCTGCGGATAAATGCCATCCATATTGATCCTTTCGGGAGCCATCCCGCTATGTGGCTCAGCGCCATCCCAGAAATAACGAAAAGCAGCACGTTCTACGGTGTCAAGTAAGGCAGAATTTGATAATGAATCACCGCCGCTCTTAAATCCACTTTTTGCAAAAGCCGGTATTGAGAAATCGAGAATTACTGATAAAATAAAAACGAACCAAAGGATCCGAAGAAGATTATATTTAAGTTTCATGATTATTATTGTTTAAATAAATTATCAAGTTAATTTTTATAGAATCATTTTACATCTATTATTTTAGTCCTTCCTGAAATTCCATTTTCATTAAAAGCCTCTATGGTGAAATAATAACTTTGATTAACGCTTAAACACCGTAGATTCAATGTATCCTTTCCATAAACCATCCACGAGTTGTATAGCTTGCCGGGAGCTATTCCCCAAAGCACATTATATCCCTGGCAGTCTTTTCCCTGTCGCCATGTGACAACTGCATCCCGGCGATCCTGATCTCGTTTTACAGAAAAACCTGCTACTTTTTCAGGCAACATTCCTTCTCCTTTTCCGAATACACGAAGATCAGCAATAGAGAGATAAGGGGTGGGAACATGAATATTTTTGTATCGTATATACCTTATAGTTTGGGGTGAAGACAATTCGACATAATCATTGGGTACATCTTTGAAGCTGTGGCTTCTGTCAACCAATAATTCCCAATTTTTTCCATCCATTGAGCCTGTTATAACATAACGGTAATAAAGCCCGGGTATTTTGCCGTAAAGGTTGGAATGATAATCGTTATAATTTACCTGAATAGCGTAGGCCTTAGCCGGATTCCGCAAATCAATTTCTATCCACTGAAGACTATCATTTTTCTTCGCCACCCAGAAAGTTTTTATATTTTCATCCACCAGGTTATCCGGCGTATAATTACCAAGATAAGAGGAAGCTTTTACCGGCTTTTTATAAGACAGAAGCATCCAACCCGTAAATTTCCCCATCCCGCCCGCCACATTTGGCGCATCATGCGGATAATCACCGAAATAGGTATCGCAATACATTAAACCATCTTTATCGAAATAGGTGGGAAACATGCCTATTCGCCTTTCCCATCCTATATTTACTCCTACAGACATGGTAGTGAAATGCCAGTAATGGCCCTGCGGTCCGATAACCGTGCTGCCATGTCCGGCGCCGTTAATAAAGCCGCCCGGCTTAAATGATATGGGATTGTTGGGCGCATAATGATAAGGTCCCTGTATCGAATCACTCATATACACACCATCTGCATATACATTAAATTCCGTTCCGGGAGCAGCATACTGCAGATAATATGTACCGTCATATTTAGTCATCCAGGGGCCTTCGATATAACCATGTAATACAGTATCCATATTATTTTCACCGAAACGTTCCCAACCGTGCATTTCCTCATTCAGATTAAATAAGCTGTCCGTTTTCCCCGGTTGAAAACGGTGTCCTTTATTAAGTTTTTCCATCCGTATTGGAAATTTGTTGGAAGACCCCCAAGACATATAGGCCTGACCATTATCATCTATGAACAGATCCGGATCCTGCAGGTTGGTTAATATGGATGGCACTGCTTTCCAATCCCCTTTTTTAGGATTGTCCGTATATAAAATACTCATATTTCCTGACGGATCACCGGCTACATACAATAGGGAATCTTTATAATTAGCGGCAGCCGGTGCATTCGATCCCTGAAAATACCATTTTTCAGGTGTGATGAAATTCCAGTCTGTCAGATCAGCTGAATGCCAGTATCCCATTGACCTGGTGACGAACATATAATATTCATTCCTGAATTTTACCACTGCAGGATCCGCAGCCGAACGATAGGAAAGATCCTGGTTTGCATTATAGATCATGTAAGTATAATCTATATTGACAGGGTTGCAATAAGTATGCATTTGGGTTTGTTGGGCAGAAGCAGCATCTGAAAAACAAAAAAAGATCAGAGGTAAGATGATATGGATGTATTGTTTCATGGTTTCATGGCTTCATGGTTCCGAAAATTCGGAATGGTTCAATTTTTAGGATTGACTATTCAAAAGTACTTAGAGAGTAAAATATTTTCGTTACCGGTGGTTTCGGCTACGCTCAACCGCCTTATCATTCGTGCATTGAGCGAAGCTGAAATGCCTTTATCCTGCTTATCTAACCGGCATTGATTCACAATTCACGATCCGAAGTTTCGGATGACGATTGACGTTACGAAACTTCAGACTCACCGGTTGATTTTGGCAGATGAATCTTTTTTAATTTTCTATTTTTTATAAGTAAATCCCAGTCTTTCCAATCCTCTTTGTACTTCCGGACAACTCATAAATAAATTCCACAATAATCCGCTTCTGTAATTTTCGATCATAACGATTTCCGGCCCCTGATCAATAGCCAAATAGGAATTGGCGAACCACACATCAGTCAAATTAAAGGCATCCGTAAATCCATATTGTCCCCATATTTTATCTCCTAATGTATAATAGAAAAACTTCAAAGCATCCATGGATTGCTG
>SCQT01000293.1 GCA_004322015.1 Chitinophagaceae bacterium | reverse complement strand
GCGCCCTCGCTTGGCTTGAAGTGCGAAAGATAGATGGGAAACGCCCCCTTCGGCTGAAGCTGCGCCAATTCCCTCGCAAGCCCCGCGGGCGACAGGTGCCCGCTCTTGCGCGCCAAGGCCTCTTCCTGATCGCCGAAGGCCGTTTCGATCACCAGTGCGCCCACCCCCGGCGCCCGGGCCTGCAAGGCATTCACGCGCTGCCAGAAGGCAGGCTCCTGCCCCTGCGTGTCCCCGCTGAAGACCCACCACGCGCCATCGCCACGCGCCGCATAGCCGACGGCGGGCACGCTGTGACGCGCGGGCAGCACTTCCAGCGTGACGCCAGCCACCACGAAGACATCACCCACGCCCAGGGGTTGCAACTGAACCATGGGAACGTCGGGATGCGGAATGCGGGTGAAATCGGGCCAGATCACGTTGTTGAACACGTGCTGGCGCAAGGCATCGAGCGTCTGCTGCAAAGCAAACACCTGCAAGGGCGCCGCGCGACGGGTGCCCACGGTATCGAGCAACAGGGGTAGCGCGGCGATATGGTCCAGGTGCGAGTGTGTGAGAAAGACGTGGGTGATGGCGCGCATGTCCCGCACCGTGAGCCCGCCCACGCCCGTGCCGGCATCCACGAGGACATGCTCGCCCACCAGGAAGGCGGTCGTGCGGCAGCCCCGGGCGATGGAACCACTGCATCCGAGCACACGCACTTTCATGGCATGTCCCGCGTCAGCGCAAGAGAAATTCCATTTCCACGTCCGCCAGCAGGATGCGATCTCCGGCCTTGAGAGCTTGCGGTTCCAGCACCGGCCGTCCATTGATCACGGGTGCGACGGGGCCATCGACCCGGGCCAGCACGAAGCCATGCGGCCGGTGCGTGACCGAAGCCACGACCTCGCCAGGTTTTCCCAGGGTGGTCACCACCTTCGTGAGCGCCACCTCGCGCCCCGCCCCCGGGCCGGTCAACACGCGAACAAAGGCATCTCGTGGCACCGGCGCAGGCGAGGGCACCGACGTGCGCTCCTGCGCATCCGCGGTTTTCGCGAAGCGCTGGCGCGCATCGGCGAAACGCACCTCGTACTTGCCGATGATGACCTGATCCCCATCATGCAGCACCTGCCGCTCGACAGGCTGGCCGTTGACAAAAGTGCCATTGGTGCTGCCCAGGTCCTGCACCTCCACCTTCTGATCCAGCAGGTGCAGCGCCGCATGCTCGCCACTGACGGTGAGGTTATCGACAATGATGTCGTTGTTGGGGCGCCGCCCAAGCGTCGTGCGAGGCTTGACAAGTTCTACTTCCTTAACCACCGCGCCATCAAGCAGGAAAACCAGACTGGGCATGCGACACTTCCTCTCTTGATTCATTATCGGGGATGACCCGCATCCATGGATGCTGCGGCACCGGCACGAACCAGGAGCGCACTGATATTGTCACGCCCGCCCAACGCGTTCGCCTGCTGCACGAGGCGCTCGGTCAGTGTGGGCAGGGGTGACGGGTCCCGCAGCAGAACAGCGAGCTCGGCATCATCGATGCTGTCGGTGAGGCCGTCCGAGCAGAACAGAAAGAGATCGCCAGGCACGACCGGAAATTCATTCACCTCCAGATGAACCTGGGGATCGACCCCCACGGCACGCGTCAGCAGGCTGCGCATGCCCGATCGCTGCGCCTCCAGGGGCGTCATCGCCCCCTTGTCTATCTGCTCCTGCAGCCAGGTGTGGTCGCGCGTCAGGCGGGTGAAGGCGCCGTCGCGCAGCAGATAGGCGCGCGAATCGCCGATGTGACCGATCACCACGCGGCAATCGCCAAACAGGCCGACGATCAGCGTGGTTCCCATGCCGGCATAGTGCGCATGCGCCCTGGCCGCCTGGTAGATCGCGCTGTTTGCACGATCGACACTCGTCATCAGCATGTCGCGCACCAGGGCTGCATCGGCGCTGGCGCCCGCCGCCACCAGGCGGTTGCGCAGCTCGCGATTGAGGATCTGCACGACCATGACGCTGGCCACCTCTCCGGCGTTGTAGCCCCCCATGCCATCGGCCACGATCACCATGCGCGCGTCCCGGCTGACGGCCACGGAGTCTTCATTGTTGCCGCGCACCCGTCCTACGTCCGTGCGTGCGCAGAATTCGTAATCCAGGGGCAAGGGCATGGATGAAATGCAGTGGGTTGCAGAATGCCAGCTTTTATCACCATCCATCGCGAAATCCGCAAGAAACTGCAAATCATGCCGTCCC
>SCQT01000145.1 GCA_004322015.1 Chitinophagaceae bacterium | reverse complement strand
AGCGGCACATCTAATCCACTGAACGACACATTGATCAATGACCTGATGGCAGGAAAACTTTACGGTAATATCCATACTCAAAATCATCCGGGAGGGGAAATAAGGGCTCAGATAACAAAGCAGTGATTTGATCCACATCATTTTAAAGCAACCTTCATTTCATTCTCATCGTTTATTCCTAAAAAGATTAGATGAAAAAATATGCAGTGCTTACAATAATGGGAGCATTGGCGGGTATTTTTTACTGGAGCTGCAATAAGGTAGGGCCGGCATCCAATATGGACCAGACATGCACTCCGCAATTTCCGCAGGATACCGTCACCTATAATAATTATGTAGAAGGAATTATTACGACTTATTGTACGCCCACTTGCCATAATGGTGGAGGAACAGGCCCCGGAGATTTCAGAACTTATCAGGGAATACTGCCTTACGTGAATCTGTTTCCTTCCTATGTTATTTCCGACAATGCCATTATGCCGATGGGTAATGCCCCTTTACCTAAAAATATCAGAGATTCACTCAATATCTGGATACAAAATTGCGAACCACAATAATTTAAAACAACATGATCAAAGAAGTTTTCGGAAAATGGATTAAGAGACTATTTCTGTTCCTGCCTGGAATGATACTGATTTCTTCCACATTTGCCCAATCAAATGATACTTACATCTGCAAAGATGTTTTCATATCCTTCTATTCTCCGGCTCCAATTGCAGACGTGGCAGCGCAAACCGATCGCGCAGCTTCAGCAATTAACATGAAGACCGGCGACGTCTATTTTAAAGTCCCCATGAGAACCTTTGAATTTAAACGCGGATTAATGCAGCAACATTTTAATAATGACTACTTGCAAACCGATAAATATCCTTTCGCCACCTTTGAAGGAAAGATACAAAACTTTACGCCTCCCACTGGAGACGGGACTTTCCCCGTTACGGTGGTTGGACAAATGACCATACATGGCGTATCGAAAGCATACACGGAACAGGGAACTCTTGAGTTGAAGAACAGCCACCTGACGGCTGTCACAGCATTTAATATTAGCCTGGAAGATCATCACATCGAAATTCCCACTATTCTGAATTATCATGTGGCTAAGGTCGTAGCTATAAAAGTGAAAGCAACTTACACACTGTCGGATAAAAAATAAAAAGGTCATGCACTCATTCAGAACTACTTCTTTAATTATCGGATTGCTCCTCGCAGGCGCACAGCTATATGCCCAACAAAACCTGAGCAACCTTTTCAGCGATTCCACGCTGAATCCTCCCAATCAGTCGGCAATAGGCACTTTTGCTTCCCCCTATATCGTCAATGCACAATCTAATGAAACTTTGTATAAGCACAGCTTAACTTTATACATTGCCCATCGCTTTGATGATATAGCCGGTAAATACGGAGGAGTCAAAACGCTTTTCGGCCTGGATAATGCCCCGGATGTAAAAGTGGGTTTTCAGTATGGTATCAGCAACCGTCTTACCGTAGGCATTGGCCGTTATAAAGGAGCGCCCGAAGTAAGATATTTAAAAGTCCCTTTCAATACTATCAGCGAATTATGGTTTGGAGAAATTAAATATCGTTTACTTCAGCAAACTGAAAACAACCATATCCCTTTGGCCATTACGTTATATGGAAACGCGCTGGCATCTTCCCGTGCTGTAGATTCCAACCCCTCTTCAGACGCACATTTCAATAATTTCAGCGACCGGTGGAGTTTTATGATCCAGGCCATCTTTGCCAGGAAATTCAGCGACAAGCTGTCTTTTGCAATTATTCCCATTTACCTTCGAAGAGATTATGTCGCTTTCGGCGATGAAAATAACATGTACGCGTTAGGTATTGGCGGACGCTGGAAATTCAATCGCACTATGGCTATCGTAGCGGATGGCTTCATACCTTTCCGTTCGGCGACCGGCAGAAACTATTTTAAATCGAATGGCATCACTTTTTATGCACCCATTTCCGTCGGATGGGAGATAGTAACGGGCGGACATGTATTTCATATTGATTTTACAAATGCCAATGCTATTTCAGAGAACCAGATGATCCCTTATACTACCCGTAGCTGGGGAAAAGGAGAGTTTCGATGGGGATTTAATTTATCCAGGACGTTCACTTTGTGAAGTGAGGAGTGATCATAAAATCTGCCCTTTTAATACACGATCAAAAAGATGACCCCTGTTATCTATCCTCCTATTCTGCAAAATATTCCCTATAAGGCATCTTTTTTTCCGGAATAAGAATATTCTCCTTATTACCCCGGGGTAATTTTGCACCCCAAAACCGAACGAAGATTTAATGAGTAACCAATATATAGATGAGGAAAGAAATTATTGGTTCCTTTCCAAACTGGGGAAAAGGGTGTTACGCCCCGGAGGCAAGGAACTCACTTTGCGGTTATTAGAAAACCTCCAAATCAGTTCAAACGACGATGTAGTAGAATTTGCACCAGGGACCGGTTATACTGCCATGAAGGTGCTGAAAAAGCATCCCAAATCCTACACCGGAGTGGAAATAAATGAAGAAGCGGGAGAAAATCTGAGACAAAAAATACATGGTAAAGGACAAAAAATTATAATTGCCAACGTCTCCCATATAGAAATGGAAAATAATACGGCAAGCAAGATTTTAGGAGAGGCCATACTAACGATGCATGCAGATCACAGAAAAACAGAGATCATTAGGGAAGCTCATCGTTTGCTGAAAAAGGGAGGGCTTTATGGCATCCACGAATTAGGTTTATATCCGCCTGAATTAAGCGAAGATTTTAAAGCACAAATGAGGCGGGAGTTGTCGTTAAGTGCTAAAGTAAATGCAAAACCTTTGTCGGAAGCTGAATGGATCACATTGATAGAAAAAGAAGGCTTTGCCGTGAGAAAGGTGATGACGAGCCCCATGCTTCTGTTAGAACCATTGCGTGTGATAGATGATGAAGGTTTATACAGGACGCTCAAAATCGGGATGAACATTTTATACTTCAGGGAAGCCCGAAAAAGAATCTTAGAAATGAGAAAGTTATTCAGGAAATACAGAAACCAGATGAACGCCATTGCTATTGTCGCGGAGAAAGTCTGAAAATCTCCATCTTCCATGAATCATCCTTTGGCGGCCAGCAATAATTCCAGATCCGTATATTTTAGTTTAAACCTTTCACTCAGATGAAAATTCGTCAGCATGCCTTTATATAAATAAATGCCTTGCCTGACACCCTGTTTTTTCCAGATCAGGTTATCCAGTCCCCCATCATTGGCAGCATCCAGCAATAAGGGCATCAACACATTGCTGATAGCCTGAGAGGCAGTTCGTGCAAAACCCGACGGGATATTGGGTACGCAATAATGCAGCACGTCATATTTTTTAAAAACCGGTTTTTCATGAGTGGTCACTTCTGAAGTTTCAAAACAGCCTCCCCTGTCAATACTCACATCCACAATAACGGAACCCGCTTTCATGTTGCTGACCATGGCTTCCGTTACTACGATAGGTGTGCGCCCTGTCTGAGAGGATAAAGCCCCGACTGCCACATCTGTATTCTGAAGCTGTTCGGCTAAGGTACGCGGGTTAATGACGGAGGTATATAGGCGCACTCCGATATTGTTTTGCAGTCTCTTCAATTTATAAATATTATTATCGAATATTTTCACGGAAGATCCTAAAGCCAGGGCCGTTCTCGCTGCAAATTCACCCACCACCCCCGCGCCGATGATAACTACTTTCGTAGGCGGCACACCTGAAATTCCCCCCAGCAACACGCCTTTCCCCAGCGTAGTGCTCCCCAAATACTGACCGGCTATCAGCATGACTGCGCTGCCTGCTATCTCGCTCATGGAACGTACAATAGGATAAGTGCCGGCTTCATCCTTCAGTGTTTCAAAACATAAGGCGGTAATGCGTTTATTCATCAGGCAGGCTATCTGTTCAGCCTTTAAAGTGGGCAAATGAATAGGTGAAATGACCACCTGACCCGGATGCAATAAATCAGCTTCAGACTCCCCAACCGGAGCCGATTTTACAATGATTTGTGCCAAGTACAGTTCCTTCTTATCAAAAACAATGTGTGCGCCAGCTTCAGAATAATCGGTATCATAAAAATGGGACCCCTCTCCGGCGCCTTGCTCTACAGCTACATGATGCCCGTTATTCACCAATACATTCACCGCTTCCGGTGTCAACGCTACACGGTTTTCCTGGAAGGTGGTCTCTTTGGGAATGCCGATATACAGGCTTTCTGATTTACGGGGTATATCTAAGGTTTCTTCTAAAGGTAAATAGGTGAACGCCGGGCTCACCACCGGTTTTTGTATCGGTTCCATATATCGGGATGATCAGTTTGGATAAACTGTGCCTTCAAAGATACTAAAAATGAATAAGATACTGCATGTTTTTCTATCTTCATTTTTTTGCCCTTCCCATTAATTGCCCTTCGGTTATAACATGTCCCTGCATGGCTTTCTCCAAATCCTTCTTCCCAGAAGAAGGAGACAGGGTTAAGGGGGTATCAAGGGCATATACTTTAATGAAATAACGATGTACCCCTGATGGCGGGCATGGTCCTCCATATTCATTTTTGCCCCAGGAATTTTTTCCCTGAACTGCGCCGGCGGGTACATTATTTTCAACAATCAGGCTGGTAGTGGGAGGAATATTCCACATCACCCAATGGACCCAGGTGCCCATGGGAGCATCCGGATCCTCCAGGATCAAAGCTAATGACTTAGTTTCCTTTGGAATATCTGCTATTTGGATGGGCGGATTGATATCTTTTCCTTGGCAGGTGTACATAACCGGAATCATTTCTCCTTCGTTGAATGCAGGACTTGTAATTTTCATGGTGGCTATATTTTCAGAGTTAGATTTATTAGAATCGTTTTGCCCTGCAGAATGGCATCCTGCAAGCAACATTATACAAATAACAAAGGTTAATTTATGCATAACCATCGCTTTCCATTTACTTTTACAAAATAACGAAATTCATAGAATCTCATAAGGCCTTCAAAATCTGCAAGAAAATAACTGAGTACACCATAAAGGGGCTATTCTTTTATAATATCCTAACAGAATCCAAAGATTATCGTGAATTATACAAGTAGCCTCAAAACCTTAGTAGCTATATAAAACACAAACCATTAAACCTTATTACCTTCTTGAAAACATTTCGGACATAAGGTAATAAGGTCCAAAAGACGAGGGGCTATATTATCTCTACTAAGGTCAATAAGGTTAAAGGCTACACCAATACTTTTGAACCTTAAAAAGCAGTTAGTCACGAAAAATATTGCAGATTTCAATAAAGTCAGGGAGTTAACAATAATTGACCCGCTTAAATGCCAACAAGCCTTTCAAGGTGCAAATACATTGCACCTATTTCCCGTACATTTGTTCCATGAACAATCTTCACCAACGTCTTGAACAAAATTTCAATGCCGAGCTGAACAGGTTGAATCCCGCACAAAGAGAAGCCGTTAATCATATCGAAGGCCCGGTGCTCGTAATTGCCGGTCCGGGGACGGGGAAAACCCAAATTTTAGCTGCGCGTATCGGTAACCTGCTTCAGCAAACCGGTGTCAACCCGGGGAATATCCTTTGCCTGACCTATACCGATAACGGCAGGGTGGAAATGCGAAACCGTTTATTTCAATTTGTGGGCGCCACAGCTTATCGCATTCCTATTCATACTTTCCATTCGTTCTGCAATGAAGTGATACAGGATCACCTGTCTTATTTTGGTAAATTGAACCTGGAAGCCGTTTCTGAGTTGGAAGAAATAGAACTCTATAAAAAACTAGTGGATTCCATTGAGAATAACAGTCCCTTAAAAAGATTTACCGGAGACGTTTACTTTGAAATCCCCCGACTGCTAGATCTGTTTTCTATCATCAAAAAAGAAGCATGGTCGGTGGAGTTCCTGAATGAAAGAATAGATGCCTATTTAAAAGAATTACCCGCCAGGGAAGAATATATTTATAAAAAGAAAACTAAAGACCATCAGGCAGGCGAGCCGAAAGAAAAAGCGATACGGGAGGAAAAAGAGCGCATGGAGATCTTACGTGCGGCGGTAAATCTTTTTCCACGCTATCAACAAATGATGAAAGATGCGGCGCGTTATACTTTTGACGATATGATCTTGTGGGTATTGGACGCGTTTAAAAATAATCCCGATATGCTGTTGGATTACCAGGAACGCTACCAGTATTTTTTAGTGGATGAATTCCAGGATACCAGCGGTTCACAAAATTTATTGCTGCAATACCTCACATCCTATTGGGAACCTGCCAATGTGTTTGTGGTGGGCGATGATGATCAGTCTGTCTTTTCTTTCCAGGATGCCAACGTGGAAAATATCCGGCATTTTGCCAGCCGGTTTGAAAAAGAACTTTCTAAAATCGTATTAACTGAAAATTACCGCTCCACGCAGGCTATTCTGGATATTGCAAAAGTTTTGATTGAAAAGAATAATGAAAGGATCATCCATGATGATCCTTCTCTTAATAAAAACCTGGTTTGCAGCAACGGATCTATCAAACACATTGTTGAAAAACCTGAGATCATTGAATATCCCAATCCCGTTCAGGAAACAGCCTGTATTGCCGAAAAGATCGTCCGCTTGTTCGGATCGGGTGTACAGGCAAAAGAAATAGCCGTTATCTATCGTAATCATAAGCAGGCTGAATTATTGGCAGATTGGTTAGGTAAAAAGAATATTCCGCTCAATATGAAACGCAGTGTGAATTTATTGGAATTGCCTTTTGTAAAAAACATCCTGAATATTTTGCAATACATCGCTGCCGAAAACGATACACCTTACAGCGGTGATGAGTTACTTTTTGAAATATTACATTATGAATTCTTTCAAATCCCGCCGATTGATATTGCAAAAATCAGCGTTTCGGTCGCACAAAATAATTACGACAGCAAAAAAGAACGTTATTCCATTCGTCGTGCTATCAGTGAACAAATAAGCAGGACCATACCGGATCTGTTTTCGCAGGAAGAAATGAACGAAATTAAATCTGTCAGCAGTGTGCTGGAGGATCTGATCAAGAAAATGAATACGTGTACAGTACAGGGATTGCTGGAAGAAGTCATTCGGCAAGCGGGCGTTTTAAGCTATGTCATGCAATCACCTGATAAAGTATGGCTATTGCAGGTATTGAACAGCCTGTTTAATTTCATAAAATCAGAAACCAAAAAGAAACCTGAGGCTACACTTGGACAGATATTAGATACTGTTGAGCTGATGAATAAAAACAGCATAGCCATCCCCCTGCAAAAAGTAGTAGGTACAGAAGATGGCGTGACATTAGTCACTGCTCACAGCTCGAAAGGTTCTGAATTTGAGCACGTTTTCCTGATGGCCTGCAATGAAGCAAATTGGGATAAAAAAAATACACGCGGCAATAAGAAGTACAAATTACCCGATAATCTGTTGGGAAACAGAAATACTGCAGATGAATTAGAAGAATCCCGCCGGCTGTTTTATGTAGCTGTCACAAGGGCCAAAACGCATCTTGAAATATCTTATGCCTCACATGACGAAAGCGGAAAAGATATCGTCCGTTCCACTTTTGTCAGTGAAATTATGGATGGCACAGGCATGGAAGCCGCTAAAGAACAAAGCGCAGAGAAGCAGATGACAGATTACCTGGCGCTACAATTTGCTGCGACAGCCGAGCCAGAAATTGAACTGATTGACAAAAGCTACATTGACCAGCTTTTAAAACGTTATTCATTAAGCGTCACGCATCTCAATAATTATTTAAGCTGCCCCATCAAATTTTATTATCAGAATCTCATCCGGGTTCCTTCCTCTAAAAATGAATCCATGACCTTCGGCAGCGCAGTACATTTTGCACTGCAAAGATTATTTGAGAAAATGAAAAAGAATAATAAGACATTCTCCGATAAAGAGGATATGCTGAATGATTTTTCATGGTACATGCATCGCAACAGGGAATCTTTTACCAGAGACCAGTTCAAACGCCGGATGGAATATGGACAGAAAATTTTGCCTGCCTACTACGATTACTATATAAATCAATGGAATAAAAATGTGGAGGTGGAACGAAATATCCGGAATGTAGAAGTGAAGGGGGTGCCTGTCAACGGCAAGTTAGATAAAATAGAACGGGAAGCTAACGGAGTAAATGTAGTAGATTACAAAACGGGAAAATTTGAAAATGCAAAAGATAAACTGAAAACGCCGGATGACAAAAATCCTTCAGGCGGAGATTACTGGCGGCAGGCCGTATTTTATAAAATATTGTTGGATAATGATCGTACTAATGATTTTAAAGTCGTCAGCTCGGAATTTGATTTTGTAGAACCGGTAAAAGGCGAATACAAAACCGCCAGGATGGAAATCACTTCAGAAGACATTTCCACAGTGACTCAACAAATAACCGATACCTGGACTAAAATACAAAATCATGAATTCAATAAAGGCTGCGGGAAAGAAGACTGTCACTGGTGCAATTTTGTGAAAGATAATCATTTACGCATACCGCTTCACGAATTGGCAGGAGAAGACGGAGAGAATGAAGAATAATTAACTATGTTAAAGAAACCTTAAGACCTTTTATACCGTCCTATTTGCTTTCCCGTTATATTATTTCCTTTTATCACAAATTAAACTTACTTCTCACAATTTAACGCTGTTTAACAGTGTGCGAAGGTACCTTTGTGGCGTAAATTTTAATGTTGAAAAGATGAAAAAGTTAAGTGTACTCTGGTTTGCTGCAATAATGACATTACCATCCTTTGTCACTGCACAGCAAAAAAATTACGGGCATAATGATCAGGGACGGCCCGGTTTTGGTATGGCTCAGAATGGCCAGGTGATTGGAAAAGTGATTGACCAGGCATCTAATAAAGGGGTTGGTTTTGCCACAGTAGGTGTTATGCACGCCAAAGATTCAAGTGTAGTTACCGGGGTTCTTTCGCAGGAAAACGGCGATTTTAGCATCGCGCAACTTGCCGCAGGAAAATATATACTAAAGATAAACTTTGTAGGATACGCTCCGGTATATAAGGATTTTTCGTTGACTCCTCAAAGTATGAGCCGGGACCTGGGTAATTTCAAAATATCTCCTTCCACGGCCATGTTGAAAACGGTGAATGTCACTGCCAACAAACCGGCTTATACCATGCAATTGGATAAGAAAGTTTTTGATGTATCAAAAAGCTTAACCAGTGTCGGCGGAGATGCCACTGATGTACTAAAGCAAGTGCCGGGTGTGAATGTGGATATAGACGGAAATGTTTCTTTGCGAAACGGATCACCTACTATTTACGTAGATGGCAAGACTACTCCGCTGACATTAGATGAAATTCCTGCCGAAGATATCGCAAGAATAGAAGTCATTACCAATCCTTCTTCCAAGTATGATGCCTCCGGGCAGTCAGGTATCATTAATATTATTTTAAAGAAGAACCGCAAACCGGGTATTAACGGAATGCTTCGCGCAGGAGCAGATACGCGTGGAGGGAATAATTTCGGCGGTAATGTGAGCGTATATCAAAATCCGTTTAACCTGACCCTCAGTTATTTCAGACATGAGCGCAATTCACCTGAAACCACCGACTTGACCAGGGAGAATTTATTTAATAATACTTTTCTGGATCAACATTCTGTGGGGAAAAATAACGGATCTTTCCAAATGGGACGCCTGGGTCTGGATTATTTTTTAGATAATCGTAACACGATTTCATTTGAGGGGGGATTAGGTGGCGGCGGTTTTAATACTTCCCAATCCGTGCTGAGTAATTACATGAATAATGGAAAAACGATTGATTCCACCGGTCAAAGCCAAACGGTCAGCAGCCGTCAGTTCCGTTTCCTTTCGGGCGATCTGAGCTACAAGCACAATTTTCAGAAAGAAGGTCATACCCTCACCGCTGATATGAGCCTGAGGAAGTTTCATACGCCCGTTACGATCGGCAGTGTGAACACTCAGTATTTCGATAATTCCGGCAAGCCCATGCCCGGAATCGTATCGCAACAAACGCAGAGTGCGGGAAACGGGAATTATTTCTCCGGACAAGTTGATTATGTGAATCCGTTAACGGACAAATCCAAATTGGAAGCGGGTTTAAAAACGACCATTAGTCATTCAAGTAATACCTATAATCTGTATTTTTTAAACGATTCGGGGGAATATATCTATAATCCGCAACTTTCCACTGATTATAATTCCGTAGAATCAGTGTATGCAGGTTATGTGCAATATGCTGATCAACTCGGTAAGTTCAGCTATCAGTTGGGGCTTCGCGGGGAAGATTATGTTTATTCAGGGTCCATACCCAACCAGGGACTGACATTTAAGCCCGAAAGTGATAAGCTGGGCCTATACCCAAGCGCTTACCTGACCTATAAATTTTCCGATTATGATCAATTGCAGTTCAATTACACCAGGAGAGTGGATCGTCCGAGGTTCTGGCAGCGTTTCCCCTTCATCAATTATTCTAATCCATTGGCATTGACAAGAGGGAATCCGGACCTGAAACCCGAATATACCAATTCATTTGAGTTGAATTATAATAAAATATTAGGGCAAACTAATTTTATGGTTTCACTGTATTTCAGAAATACCAATAACATGATAACCAATTATACGGAACCATATAATCATTCGGCAGATACGACCATCAGCTATGCCATTAACGCCCATTCGAATAATGTATATGGCGGCGAGTTTACCGTGCAGACACAATTCACCAACTGGTGGAACGTGACCGGTGATTTCAATTTATTCCAGACAAATATCAATGCAAATGTGAAATCACAGGATTTCTCCAACAGCCGGTTTAGCTGGTTTGGCAAAGTGACTTCCGATATGAAACTGCCCGCTGATTTCAGTCTTCAGCTACAGGGAAACTATAATGCTCCTGTTCCCACACCACAGGGGACGACTAAAGAATTCGGGTACGTGGATGTAGGGATTAAAAAAAGTTTCTTCAAGAAGAAAAACTTAACAGCTACCCTTACTATGGCAGATATTTTTAATACCAGGGAAAGGGAATTTGACTATACCATCCCTAACGTATTCGTTCAAAACAGCATTGAAAAAAGAGCTTCCCGGATGTTGAGATTAAATATCAGCTATACCTTTGGAAAACAGAATTTCCAACTCTTCAAACGTATGGCCAACAAAAGCCAGCAGGGAGCTCAACAGGGCGGACAGGATATGCAGCAGGGCGGACAGGATTAATCAAAAAGGAAAAATGAAAAAGGATAAAGGATCTTCTTCCCGGTGAAGAGGATCCTTTGCTTTTTACAACAAGTTATCTTTATCTCATCCCTTAACACTATTTAACAATGTTTAACAATGATTAGTGTTCATTTCAATGAGGTTTTTTCATTTTTGTAACCATGAATCAGATCCATATTGTGGGCTGCAGCCCCCGGAGCGGTACTACACTCATGGCAGAAATGATGGGAAATTGTTTTGATATTGACGTGAAAACAGAGGGTGAACAACGCATCACCATTGCGCCGCCCAGACAGGGAAAAACACTGCTCTCCAAAACCCCCAAAGATATTATCCTCATTAAGGATATGCTTTATTTTATGCAAAACCTGTATGTGATATATATGCTGCGTGATCCGCGTGATGTGGTGGTAAGTATGCATCCATGGGATAATGACCGGTATTGGAGTAATTTGAAAGTATGGAAAATGTGGACGACAATGGGTGAGGAATTAAAGAGTCATCCAAGGTTTATTACGGTACGTTATGAAGACTTAGTGATGCATCCTGATGAGACTCAAAAAATAATAGAAGAAAGATTACCGTTCCTGAAGAAAATGATTTTATTCAGTGATTTTCACCGGAAAGCGAAACCATCGTCCTATAACATGGCTGCATTGAAAGGGCTCAGGGCTGTATCAACTAAGAGCGTAGGCAGTTGGAAAAACCATAAAGCCAGGCTGGCAGGCCAGATACAAAGATTCGGGTCTATCAGCAGGGAACTGATAGCTTACGGATATGAAAAAGACAATAGTTGGGAGAATGAATTATCCGGAGTTGTTCCCGATCTGAGCGGTAGCCATCCGTCTCTTTTTTCTTCTGAAGAATACATCAATAATAAGCTGCGTTGGAATAAATTAAGGGCTGTTCGCGTATTAATCAATCATTCAAAACCCTTTCTGTTTCTGAAAGAAAAAGTGCTTCGCAAATGAATGAAATCCTAACTGACAGAGTTTACAAAGAATGAATGCTTTTACTATTTTACTTACCGGATATAGCGGGTCGGGAAAAACGACCATCGCCCAGGCATTAAAGCGGGAATTTATAAGAAGGAATATTCCTGTCGAATTATTGGATGGCGATATCGTACGGAAGGATTTAACTGCAGACCTGGGCTTTTCAAAAAAAGACCGTTTATCGAACGCCCGGAGAATCGGATTCCTTGCCTCATTGCTTTCGAAACATGGGGTCAACGTGATTATTGCCATGATCGCCCCTTATTCGGATTGCAGGGAAATTATCCGGCACCGGGTAAGCAATTACAGGGAGATATATGTAAAATGCCCGGTCACTGTTTGCGAAAAAAGGGATGTAAAAGGCTTATATAAAAAAGCAAGATGCGGTGAAATATTACACTTTACCGGAATAAACGATCCATTTGAAGAACCGGTATGTCCTGATGTAACCTGTGAAACAGATCAGGAAAGTATCTACACCTCTGTTGCCAGGATATGGGGAAACCTGGATATTCTTTCCGATATCAGGGAAGCGTCTCCTTTCTCTGCAATGTACAGGGAACCTTAACCTTAATAATAATATCTCGCAAATGCTTCCAATGCGGCATATTTGGGCAAGCCGAGCTTATCGAAAAGTTCTGCAGTCCCGGCATTTCGCTCTTCGACGCGTTGCCAGAATTCACGGGCATCGCTTCCCTGGAAGGGAACGGAATCTTTCTGACTTTGATGAATAAATATCCCGTTCCTTTTTTGCCTTACCTGATCAGGGCTCATCGGCACTGCCATCTCAATTTCATATACTTCAAACTCCTGCCAGGCGCCGCGATAGAGCCAAAGCCAGCAATCTTCCATGAAAGGCTCCTTTTTAAGCCGCGCCAAAGCTTCGAAGACTATTTCGAGACATACTTTATGAGTTCCATGAGGGTCCGCCAGATCGCCCGCCGCATAAATTTGATGAGGCTTTATCTTCCGGATAATATCCATGGTGATTTCGACATCTTTTTTGCCGGGAGGGGCTTTTTCTATTTTACCCGTTTCATAAAACGGCAGATTCATGAAATGGATATTTTCTTCTTTAATGCCCACATAACGGCAGGTAGCTTTGGCTTCGCAACGGCGTATCAATCCTTTTATAGCGCGAATGTCCGCCGCATCTACGTCGCTGGACTTTTTGGATTTCAGGAATTTACGCGCCTCCTGCATCAACTGGGTAGCATGGTTTTTATCAATACCAAACATTTCATCAAACCCCACGACGAAATCAATGAAACGGGTAACAAATTCATCACTTACCGCAATATTTCCTGAAGTCTGATATCCTACATGTACATCATGACCCTGCTCGTGCAGGCGAATAAAAGTTCCACCCATGGATATAATATCATCATCAGGATGAGGAGAGAAAATCAAAACCCGCTTATGCTCGGGCAACGCACGTTCAGGATGCCCCGGAATCTCCACACCCGGTTTACCTCCGGGCCAGCCGGTAATAGTGTTTCTCATGCCGTTGAAAACCATCAAATTGATATCATAAGCGGAACCAAATTGTACCAATAGATCGCTTAACCCATGGTCATTATAGTCGTTATCTGTCAGCATCAGAATAGGCTTTTCCAGATTCAGTGCCATAGTGGTCACCGCTTTCCGGATCATTCTGGACGACCATTCACATTCTCCGGTAAGCCAGGGGGATTTAAAACGCGTCAACTCCAAAGCGGCCTGTTCATCCAATACAAACAGGCAGTTATCATGTTGTTGCAACAGGGATGCGGGCACCTGCTCAGTGCTGTGTCCTTCCACTGCTTTCCGGATCACAGGAGCCTTATGCTGTCCCCACGCCATTAAGATTATTTTTCGTGATTTCATGATAGCCCCAATACCCACGGTAAGTGCCAAACGAGGTACTTCCGACATATTCGGGAAATCATAAGCGTTGGCTATTCTGGTAGAATTGTCTAAAGCGACTAACCTGGTCTTGGAATTAATTCCCGATCCCGGTTCATTAAAGCCTATATGTCCGTTGATGCCGATACCGAGAATCTGCAGATCTACACCTCCTGCTTTTTGAACATCCGATTCATATTTTTCACAATAAGCTTTGATGTCATCTTTTGATATGGTTCCGTCGGGAATATGAATGTTCTTTGGTTCAATATCCACACGATTAAACAACTGTTCATTCATGAACCGGTGATAGCTCGCGAGCGAATCCGGGGCCATCGGATAATATTCGTCCAGATTAAAAGTGATGACGTTTTTAAAGCTTAATTTTTCTTCCCGGTGCATACGCACCAATTCGGCATACAGGTTTTTGGGAGTGGATCCGGTTGCCAGGCCTAAGACACAGGGCTGTTTGGCCTTTTGTTTTTCGCGTACCAGGGAAGCAATCGTTTTTGCAACTTCCACAGATCCCTCTTTAGCAGTTTTGTGGATAGAGACCGGGATAAGCTCAAAACTGTCTGTCAGGTCTATTTCGGTATTTTTCGCCTTCATTTTTGTAATGGCTGTTTAAATAAGAATTAAATTTTAGCACAAAAGTATAATATCGAAAAGGAATTCTTAAATTTTATAGAAATTAATCCTGGAATTTCAATGCCCATGCATATTGACAAGGAGGTTTCTTTTGCAAACTTTTGGGGATGAAAATGGTCATTCCATCTCCGGTAATTTTCCATTTCAGTGGTTTTTTATTACCCAACATATAAATTTTGCTATCCGGAAGGGCGTGAATAGTAGAAAAATCTATCTCGGACGGCAATACATCAGAACCGGGAGAAGGAACATAAAAAGCATACATGGCAGAATGATCATTTTTCTGCGTAAAAAACAGATTTCCTTCACTGTATGGAGCCATCGGATGCGTATTATAAATCCCCTCGCTGTTTATATCCATCCACGCTCCTATTTCTTTTAATCGTTCATAAGCTACGGGATCCCAATCGCCTTTGCCATCCGGTCCGATATTTAATAAAAAATTACCGCCAAAAGCCACAATTTTTACTAACAGTTGGATCAGTTCTGACGCCGGTTTATATGTATCATTCGGCTTATAACTCCAGGAAGTACCCATAGTCATACAGGTTTCCCAGGGATACGGAAGTACATGATCAGGGACTTCCTGTTCGGGTGTGCGGTAATTTTCGTATAGTCCGCCTACGGAACGATCTACCATCAAAATACCCGGTTGCAGTTGACGAGCCATTTTGGCTATGCGAGGCATATCCACGTCATCATTCCATCGCGAATGCCCTTTAATTTCTTCAGGTGAATGAGGACGAACCCAACCGCCATCTAACCATAAAATATCCACTTTACCATATTCGCCCCCCAGCAATTCTTTAATCTGGTTGTAAGTATAATCTTTGAATCGCTGCCACCGTTGCGGATATTTGGCTTCGTCATAATTCGGATAACGGTCTAACGGAGGAAAATAAGGCCACCAGAAGTCAGACGAATGCCAGTCCGGTTTGGAGAAATAAGCTCCAATACCGAAACCGTCTTTATGAAAAGCTGAAAATATTTCTTTGGTTACATTGGCTTTGGGATTTGTATGAAAAGGACATTCGGGGCCGGTGATCTTATAATCCGTCTGATGCGTATCGAACATGCAGAAGCCGTCATGATGTTTGGTGGTGAATACGACATAACGCATTCCCGCTTCTTTGGCAGCGGCAGCCCATTTATCGGGATTAAATTCGGTAGGATTGAACGTCTTCAGCAGGTTTTCATAATTAGTCAGATAGGTAAAATAATTCTCTGATCCGTGTCCATGACGCTGCGTCCAGCCTTCATCTTCAGGGCATATACTCCAGCTTTCCACTACTCCCCACTGGCTGTATGCCCCCCAGTGCATCAAAAGTCCGAACTTTAATCCCTGCCACCATGCAAGTTTTTGTTGTACCAAAGGATCTTTGGGAGGAACGTAACCGGAATTTTGTCCGCGGGACGAAAAGCTCAACAGGAGTATGCCGAGGCAAAAAAAAGTAAATTTTTTCATGCCCGAAATGTACAAAGAAAATCAGTGCCGAAAATATTTTATCAAAATTCCACACAGGTAATTTTTCCATCCATAGTGCTGACGACAATCTTATTTCCATCCAATGGCATCACGCTGTTCACAAGACAATTGGATATTTTATGCCCCCAGGATATATTGCCGTTGTCACGTTTCAGCGCCCAAACATAACCTGACTTGGCGGAGATGTACACTATGCCGTTGTTTTATTCAATGCGACGCTTATATCTGCAAAGTGCTTATACAGATACTCATCCTACAATTTCCTCAGCCGCCTGAGGAAAAACCAGAGCCCTTGAAGATGATCAATATGATCAGGGCCTGAGTTACCTGCGAATCCCATGATCTCGAAATGGTTTTTCCTGACATCACTGATCTGTTGCATTCCACCGGGCCCCCATTTTAGTACCGGACGGGGGTCCATGCCTAAAGAACGCGACAAATAATCTGCAGACTCTGTAGTACTAACAAAGGTCCCCGGGAATATTTCGGAATGGGTAAAAAGGAATTTTTTCCGACTATGTTCTTCTGATGCCAATCTGCAAAATCTCAGAAAGGCGGTATATTCCAAAATATCAATTTTGCCTCCATCCGCAAGAACTTCTCTATCAGGAATATAATCAGCGTGTAGTCCATCCAATAGCAGTACCTCATCCACCCTGCCAAAATCAGCAGGATTGCTCAAAATTTTTCTTACCGCTCCATAGCCTGCACTAAAGCCGCTGAGGATAATATGGCGGATACGTAAAGTATGATGCAGCTTTATTTTCACCAACGCCCGTACCGTATCTATTAGTCTCTCAAACAGGGTGGTATCCGAAAAAGGACGTGCATAGACAGACGAGCCGGCGCCAAGGTTGATAGTCACAGCTATGAGCCTGCCATGATAACGGTCTGCAGCATAGTTCACCACATTCCTGTTTCCTAAAAAATGGATCAGCATATCTGGGCTACGGGATCCGGCGGCCTTCAAAGGAATATAAACATCCACGGGATGTGGCAGCAAATCATAGATTTCCAGGCTATACCCATTAAAATCTTTTTGTGTGACCCGGTAATGTTCACGAACATTTTCCAGCATGGGTGACGGATATTGAGCCATCAGTTCATTTTGCTGTGCATCGGCTGATAGAAATGCTAATAATATGACCGGAGTGAAAAAAAGAAGAT
>SCQT01000144.1 GCA_004322015.1 Chitinophagaceae bacterium | reverse complement strand
CTCAATCATCTTTGTTGATGATGCCTTCAAAAACTCAATCAGGTGGCTATGGTACCTCAGACGAGCAGTCAGTAGCAAACCTCTTTGAAAAAATAGTCCAGGTTATTGGGGGTTAAGACATCCTCCCCTGTGCGATAGTTATTGATAGCGAAGATTTGGGATACACCCCTTTTCTATCATTGGAAAAGTAATATTGGAACAATTAGTAAGAAAAAAGCTACCTGAATTTCCTCATCTTGTACAATAGAGAATCAATGCCGTTTAGACAAGGTGTTTTTTTCAAATTTGCCATAGTTCGACCTCCGAATATTCGGAACTCACTATGGTGAAACGAGGTCATCCTGAGTAATCAAATTCCACAGCATATGCGGGACAAGTTCTTTGAACTTGCCTGCGGCAGGCAGGTTAAAAAATGAAATAAATGTTACCACTGCCGGGCTTTATTTTTCGCTGGTAAGTCCTACGAATGCCTGGTTTTATTCAGAAGATTGAGCTTATTTCATTTTAGGCAGCCATTTAAATTTTTAGCATTTTTTATGATGCCTTGATTTTTTGGTTCTTTTGTATCAAGTCCGACGACTCTGACGAGTATCGGACTCTGTCAGAGACAAAAGAACAAAAGTTTAATAGTTATATAAAGAGCCTATCATTTATAATTCACTTATTATCAATATCCTGTATCATGCCTCATTGGCAACTTGTCGAAGCCTGCCTGCCGGCAAAGGCAGGGATGGCCAGTTTCCCTATCTAACACGACATGGAATCGCGAATAATCATTAAAATTTCAATTCATGAAAGGGATTTGTTTGCCAAGAATTCTATTCTTTTAGTTATCAACATCCGTTTTACTTTTTGAAAAAGAAGGCAGGTTCCAATGATAACGGAGCGATAACATGCGTAACGCAAAACATACAATCAATGCAATAACTGCGACCCAGTCGCTCGGTAATATTTTAAGATAATCTCCAAATACCACGATGAAAGCTCCTAAGAGCGCTGCCGAGGCATAAATTTCTTTTTCTAATATGACAGGGACACGATTAAGCAAAATGTCACGGATTACCCCCCCTCCAACCGCAGTAATGATCCCCAAAAGGACAGCAGCTTCTCCGTTATGTCCGTAAGAAAGCGTCTTTTGCGCTCCGGTGACAGCAAATAAAGACAGACCTGCTGCATCGAACAATAACACGGGACGGTTGATCCGCTGTACCACTGGATATAAACCGATGGTCATGCCTGCCGCTACCAATGCGGTGGCAAGGTAATACCAGGTTATAAGCCCTGCCGGCGGAATAGCCCCGATGCACAGATCCCGGATAATACCCCCCCCGCAGGCCACCGTATAGGCAATCACACAGATCCCGAAGATATCAAGTCCCCGCTCCTTTGCAGCCGTCGCGCCACTGATGGCAAAAGCAAAAGTACCTGCCAGATCTAAAAAATAATAAAGGGTATGTAACTTATCCATTGCTGATGTTCTTATCAGGAGTTTTAATTAAACCATACCGCTGCGGCTGTCATCATCGCCTGCAATCCCGTTTTTAGGGTAGGGTGGATGACGGGTGCAAATTTAGGCGAATGATTGCTGGGAATGGAATTGATCTGGTGATTCTTTTTGGCCTCCGCATATACTTTTGGATCTGTGCCGCCCACGAACCAAAAAACATAAGGCACTTTCCAGTTCCTTCCGAAAATACTGAAATCTTCGCTGGCGGAAGCAGGAGGCGTTTCAAAGGAACGGTCGCCGAACTGGGCATCAAAGGCTTCCGCTACTTTAGCTGTAGCGGCTGCATCATTTTCAGTTAAAGGATAACTGTCCAGTGGAGTGATCTCCGGATCTTTGGGCGCATTGGAGGCGGCACACTCTGCGCAACAGATGCGTTTTACCGCTGATAAAATGTGATCCTTCACACCTTCATCAAATGTACGGATATTCAGCTTCAGCGTCGCATCTTCAGGAATAATATTTTCTTTGGTCCCTGCCTGTAAAGCTCCGATGGTGAGAACGGCATTATCTATGGGCGCTATCTCGCGTGAGACAATAGTCTGCAAACGCATGGCGGTAGCTGCAGCCATGATGACGGGATCAATGGAGGTTTGCGGCTGAGAGCCATGCGAGCCACGTCCGAAAAGTTTTA
Source organism: Chitinophagaceae bacterium (assembly GCA_004322015.1). Classification (GTDB taxonomy): domain Bacteria; phylum Bacteroidota; class Bacteroidia; order Chitinophagales; family Chitinophagaceae; genus FW021-bin31. The sequence goes on along the minus strand of SCQT01000144.1, from coordinate 2,460 downwards.
TCTTCAGGCTATTACCTGCAGATAATATAGTACCGCTGCGGTGTCCGACTGTGCCTGCTGATCCTACCATGACATGCTGACCGAGAATGATATCCGGTTTGGGGAAACGATCCATGATACCATCATCTATCATACTCTGGGCGCCCAGCGCTACTTCTTCGCCCGGTTGAAAAACGGCCATCAGTGTTCCTTTCCATTGATCCCGGTGTGCTGAAAATAATCTGGACACGCCCATTAACCAGGCTACATGCAGGTCATGCCCGCATACGTGCGATACACCTACTTCCACTCCCTCTGCATCCCGCGCTGTTTTTGTACTGGCATAATCCAACCCCGTAGCCTCAGCAACGGGAAGTGCATCCATATCTGCACGCAGCATTACCGTAGGTCCCTCCCCGTTCTTCATCATACCGATCACCCCGGTCTTACCGATACCCGTTGTCACCTCAAATTGATATTGGGTTAAATAATCCGAAGCGATCTTAGCCGTCCGGAATTCCTGCATAGACAACTCCGGGTTCCGGTGGATATCCTTATAAATCTCTTCCAGTTCCGGAAGCAGTTTATCCATGGAGCTGTCCATTTTATCCATGAAAGATTTAATTTGAGCAATTTCCATAGCTTTTTATTTTATAATAAGAAGGATAATACGAACATTAAAAAGAGTCATAGCAAACAGGCTAAAGGAATAACAGGCTAATATATGAAATTTTTTACGTTTTGCAGGAACCGTTGGTTCATCTGCTTGTGCTTCTTTCCTCTGAAAATCAGCTTAATGGGGGTATTTAAAGGATAAGCTTTCATTGTGCCGAACAAACCATTTCAATTCGGTTCGTCTGTCAACATAATGATTGCGGGCAGCCAAAAAATCAACCAAAATGCTTTCTGCATGTGATTGTTCGGGCATAAGCAGATGGGGAAACTTAGTAAGCCCTGCACCCATATTATTCACTGTTATTCGTAATACTTTTTTCCCATTGAAAGCGGAAAGGGATATTATAAACGGATAGTTGGTAAGCCGGCATCAGCCTTCTTGGTCCCGCACCCGCAATTAATATATCGGTTTCTGAAATATCATTCATTGCATGTTCAATTGTGAGTAGTCGCTGTCAGCATTGCACATAACGGCCAGGCATTGCCGAAGTGCAGAGAACAGAACTCCGTCTGCCCGGCTAACCCATGTTAGCGGTTCGTTGCTGTTACTCATAGTCTGTTACGTTTGTTTCGTTGAAAGTCTTCGCTCTTTGTGAAATATTCTATTGTCAAAGTCAGCAACATAAAACAAAGAAACGTGACCTTTTGTATCACAGCCAACAATCTCCAATCTCCTGCTCCATACAAGTACAAAGTAAAATAGAAAATTAGCAGGCTCCCAATACAAAAAAGCTTCAACCAATGAAGTTTTGTCCTTAAGATAAAGACGGTAATATAAAATAACCCAATCATGGTCAGAGTACTTGAAATCGTCACCATGATATCGTGCCAGGGCGTCGCGATTAGAAAGGTAAAAAGCATGTTGACAACGCCAATAGATTTTAAAACCAGCTCAGTATGTTTTTGCGGTATTTTTCGAGAGGTATGAATAAAGAAAAGCGCATAACCAATTGAATTGAAGACCATACCGGTGAGTGCCCAAATCCTTGATGGATTCACAGTACCATTGAGCGCCTTCGCTAAAAATAAATTGCTGAAAAAATTCTTTGATCAACTAAATCCTACGGAGTTTTTGTCAAGGATTGAGCCGCCTGAATAAAGCAAGGTGGCAGTTACCAGAAAAAAAACCGAGATGACTACGCATATTAAAACCGAATACTTTCGCATTATTTATCGGAATTTGCTACCACTACTTTTGATTGTCTTTCCAACGGTCAGTTGTAATGACCGCCAACTCGTAAATATGCGCTTTATCACCCATCTCTTTTTTCAATCTTATTATCAATCAATCATTTATAAATCCATTCTCCTGCGCATTTTAAATAGCCTTAGCCGTTTCTATACAGTTGGAAACAGATTCCCCTGCTCATCCAGCGAATAAATAACGGAAAATAATCTGATGGACATCTGAAGAAGTACAGGCATGGGAGTAAACATTGGTTAAACAATAAGCAAAAGAATTCTTCGGCATCCAAGGTAAAATATTCTTTTTATTTATCCAAATTCCAGAGGATGCATCCCGGATTTTCGCGGCCTTGAAAATAGATAATTCAATGCTTGGGCTAAGGTGGGAATTAAGTTCGAACGAATTCACAATCTTTGAGATCAAATCAAAGGAGCGTTGGCCGGAAAAAACGGCTGGCTGAGCGCAGGCCTTTGCGGGTAGGAGCTTCGTTTTTTCTTGATTTTTTGGTTCTTTTTGGTCAAGTCCGACGACTACCGACGTTTCAGTCGGTATGGCGATATTTATCGTCGCTCATCTGACGAGTATCGGACTCCGTCAGAGCAAAAAGATTCTGTGTTAAA
>SCQT01000143.1 GCA_004322015.1 Chitinophagaceae bacterium | reverse complement strand
AAAAGACCTGTCTGACGGTTCAAAAGCGGTAGGCCTGTTTAACCGGAATAAAAAGCCCGTAGAAGTAACCGCCGCCTGGAATGAACTGCAAATATCCGGTGCCCAAAAGCTGCGGGATCTGTGGCGGGAAAAAAACATAGGCATCCGCCACCATTATTTTAAAACAACCGTGCCTGCACAAGGTGTCGTTCTAATAAGTATTCGGAAAAGATAATAAGAATATCCACTGATTATTCGCAATCGTACAAATGAATACTTTTTGAAAACGAATTAAAGAAGCGCTGGCCCGAAAAATCAGCGGGCCGTGCGGCAGGCTCTGCGGGTGGAAGCTTTGATTTTTCTAGATCTTTTGGTTACTTTTCCATCATGGGAAAAGTAACACAGAACTTATTTAAAAAAATCGGCTATATAATCGCCACTATCTTGTATCATAGCGGATAATCATTGAATATCCATCCTATTCCTGATTGAGCAACTCCTGATAAGTGATGCTAAAAACGCTAAGCTGCATACCGGACATGTTTTTCATGGAAATCATCAGAGCTTGCCGGGGCCGCCTGTGCTGAGCGAAGTCGAAGCATAAATCGCAATTCCGCTACGCCCCATTGTGTGTAAGAATCTTATATGCTGGCGGTTCGTTGTTTTTTATTTCATTGTTTCGGTTCATAGTAAAGCGTTACCGCAGCGTATCCCTCCGAGCAAATGCACCTTTTTTAATCCGCCAACTCAGTCGATCTTTGCTGACACCAAATGTGTGGTAAGAGTTCATCCATCCGATTATTGGGATGTGTGGGCAGTTTGGTAATCACCTCTTTCAGCCATTCATAAGGATTCATGTCATGCAGCTTACAGGTACCTAAAAGAGAATATAACATACCCGCACGTTTTGCCGCTTCATGACTCCCGCAGAATAAATAATTCTTCCGACCTAAAGTTACGGGGCGCAGGCTTCGTTCCACGGGATTGTTATCTATGCAAAGTTTTCCATCCGTGGTATAAATCTTTAGTTTATCCCATCGGTTCAGGCTGTAAGCTAATGCCAGCCCAATAGCGCTCTTAGGAGGAACTTTTATATATTCATCCTGCATCCATTTACCCAACTCATTCAGTATTGGCACAGCCTTTTGCTGACGTATTTTCTTACGGGCTTCATCCGTATAGTCTTTGCACTCCCGCTCTATATCATAGAGCAGCCTTATCTGTGTCAGTGCATACCCGGCCCTTGCCTTATCATTATTCAAGGCCTCATGGAACTTCCTCCTGGCATGAGCCATACAACAAAGCTGGGTGATGTCTGCTCTCTTGTCAAACTGTTCATATACCTCATAACCATCCGTTTGTATATATCCTTTAAAGTCTTTCAGTATTTCCTCCGGCCCCTCTCTGCCTCTGCCCGGCTGATAATCGAAGTAGGCTAATCCATGGATACTGTCGGTATATACCCAAAAGTAACCCAGATGCGTTTTACCCTTTTTGTCTTTATCCAGAACCTTCATGGTCGTTTCATCTACATGGATATATCCTGCATTCAACACTAAGTAAAGTAATGCCTCCCATACTGGTTTTATCAACTCGCATACACCGCTTACCCAACCGGTAATAGTGGAGATGGGGAGATTGACTCCCACACGGGAAAAACGTTGTAACTGACGGTTCAGTGGGAGATGATCTACATATTTATCAATCGCTACCTGTACCAGTAACCCCGGCCCGGCTATACATTTATGCAATGGACGCACCGGCATCTCTGCTATCACTATCTGATGCGTACTATCTCCATCCTCTCCTCTGTTCTTTTTTGCAACAACTTCTTCTTTCACCAAACACAGATACTTCGGACGTACATACTGATTGACATATAACTCACCAGGAAGATAGTCTAACTCTTCGGTAATCTCTTCCCCTATCTTTTTACATCCGCTTATTTCTTCTTCCGGCTCTATAGTGATGATTTCTCTCCTTAGATGTGAAGGCAGTTTCATGCGCCCGGGATGATCCACCGGAGCTCCTTTGGTTATCTTCGTCTTTAGGTAAGAGACTTCCCGGGTCTCTGTGATAGAGCAGGCTTCGCCTTCAGTGAGTTCTTTTTCAAACAAAACGCCTTGGGTTACTCCCGGAGTGGAAGGAATAAAACGTTCACTCCTGGAGCCGAAAATCATTTTCTTAAGCTGATCCAACTGATGAGTAAGCACTTGTATTTTGAACTCCAGTTCCGTAGTTAAGGATAATTGCTGTTCGTATAAAAGCTTATAATCTATGGTTCCCGGACTGTTCATGTTGATAGCTCAAAGGTACGACAGCAAGGAGTTTTAGCCTAATAAAAAACAGAAAAGTTATACAGTGGAAATGGGGATAAACCCCACTTATTTTTTTATTCTTATTCTTTGACCAGTTCTGTTGTGGATAACTTTTGTATTTTTTGATATCGCTTCCGGTAATGTACTTTTTTCAGCGACACACCTTGCAACAGGAGCATCAACCGGGTGTAAGTTATAGATAAACTTTTTTCCGGCGATGAACCGTCAGGAAATTCATACGTCCCTTGTTCAAGCCGTTTATAATAAATAGCAAAGCCGTCTGCTTCCCATACCAATAGTTTGATGTGTGTTTTCCTTTTATTTAAAAAAATAAACACATCTCCGCTGATAACAGCCTGATGCATCTCATTAGTCACAAGACCGCAAAGCCCGTCAAAAGATTTACGCATATCGGTTCGTCCCTGATAAAGAAAATACCGGATGTTTGAATGTAATGATAGCATGGTTACTTCTATAATAAAGACTGAAGATAAACGGCTGGTACGGATTGATAAAACCGCAGCTTCCCGCCTGATGCGGTGATAAGCTCACAAAATAAACGGTCTGCCGGCGCTTCCTCTTGTATCTGCAATCTGGTAAAAGAAGACCTTTTACTCGTAGTTCGCTTCCTGTTGTTCCAGTATTTTTTATTCCAATAATAATAGGAATGAGGCGCTATTCCTTTTGTTTCACAGAAGGCCTTCACCGTTAAGCCACTCTTTCGTTGTTCCTCTATGAGAGGAAACATCGTAGTCTCATCCCGCTTGGAATAACTTAGTTGATTGCTTCCCGGTTCTTGTTCCATGAGTCTAATCTTTACTTGCACGCAAAAATAAATCCTCACACCTCACCCCACAAGATGCATTTGCCCGGATGGTTATGCTTTCTCTGTACTTTCGATATCAGCCTGTAAACCCGTGAGGCTATTTTAGACGCCTCTCCTAAGGTGGCGGCATGCGCCCTGGTAAGCCGGAAAGCAGCGTTCTTCAGCACCCGTTTACGTGTCAGAGAACTTTTCATCCGGGCATAATACACTCCGTCCATCTTATAAAAGCACACATTGTCTATCGTGCCGGTAATTCTTATAGGTCCGCATTGCTTTGGCATGAGTAGTAATTTACCGTGAATATACAAAATCAGAAAGGGGGTTTCCAAATCTTTTTTCCTGAATAAAGCAAATTATCAATACCCCCCCCAAGCCCAAAGCCAAGGCCGAAAGCCAAAGGCGAAAAGCCAACAGCCAACAGCCAACAGCCAATAGCCAATAGCCAACAGCCAAAGACTAAAGGCCAATAGCCTTAAATACCAGCCTAAAGCATGGATCAAGCATAGATCAAGCATACATCAAGCCTACATCAAGCCTATTAAAAGCGCACTAAAGGCGCAGAAGCTCCCGGGAAACTTTTACCTTGATCCCGTTTTTTCATGAATGACAGCGGCAATCCGTTTGCTCAGAATAAACATGATAATGGCTGAAACGGCGGCCGCAATGATCAGGATGAGAAAATAATCCTTTTTATCAATAAAGGTATCCCAAAAGGTAGCCATTAATCCTGCCAGCTTCCCCGCAATGGAATTGACTAAAAACCAGGCACCCATCATCAATGCAGTTAATCTCGCCGGCGCTAACTTGGACACCATGGATAATCCGATAGGACTCACTAATAATTCGCCCACGGTAAACAATGCATACGTTCCGATCAGCCATGACATGCCGGCTTTATTATGATAGATGTCCGGCATGGTAGTGGCAATGGCTATCAGCATCAGCAGGGATGACAGTCCCGCCATGATAATACCCCACGAGACTTTAACAGGCGTGCTCGGCTCCCGTTTTCGTTTGGCCATAAAGGCAAACAACAAGACTAATAACGGCGTGAAGAGAATGATGAAAAATGGATTGACCGATTGAAAGATTTCGGGTGATACGACATGCAGCGATTGTCCTTGTACGGGCCATCTGCCTTTAGGGAGATTGATGAGGTAGGGATTAAGTCCCATTACCTGTCTGGCTTCCCCGTTAGGCCCTTTTTGTGCCTGAAAATATTGATTATAGTCCGTCACCATTTCGGGTTGGGTGGAAACATTTTGGAGGATACCCATCGGTTTAGCCACCTTTTCAACTGCTGCGGGAATCTCCCGGCTGGTGTACTGATCTGCCCAGATAGTAAGACCCGTACTATTCTGATTATATATCACCCAAAAGACGATGGATACTAAAAAGAAGGCAAACAAAGCACCTAATCCGCGCCGGTCTTCCTTCGTGGCACGAAGGAAAATGCTCAGGTAGAAAATGACAATCGGTACACAGGCAAACATAAACGCATCGTTGGACCGTGTGCCGAAGATGGTATGACCAATGATCACATTGATGAACCACCCTAAAACGGCAGCAAGAATGGCGGGAACAAATACAGATACTAATATCTTGCTCATAGGCATATCTTCTTTTTGTTTTGGCTTAATGACATCTCCCTCTTTCAGCTTTTTCATTCCGAATATGAACCATATCAGCCCGATGATCATACCCACGCCGGCAGTG
>SCQT01000142.1 GCA_004322015.1 Chitinophagaceae bacterium | reverse complement strand
CCGAAACTATTTTTTCAAACTTAGGCATAGAGCTGAATTGTAATAAAATAAGAAAGCTATATGCTAAATGCTTAAACATTGGCTCCATGGCTGCTTAATTTTTATACCGAACTATTGAAGGATGTGATTGTCGGGAATATGTTTGGAGAATATAAAACTCAAATTAAGGCAGAGGGGCAAACACTTGTTTACGTTCGCAGCTTTCGTTTATATAGCGGAGATTATCCTCCTTCGAGCTATGAGACTTTCGTCAAATTTTTACAGCAGATCGCAGACAATGATCAGGCTATATTCATGATCTCTCATTCCTGACTTTTCCTGTTTCATTTCGTTTTTTTTCCAAAATGGCCACCGTCAGCCGGCTGACACATATCAGGTGGTGATCGTCGTCGTATATTTTAATGTCCCATACATGGGTAGTAGAACCGATATGCAGCGGGGTGGCGATGCCATGAACGAAACCTTTGTGAACCGATTTGATATGATTGGCATTGATCGCAATACCTACACCCACCTTATTGTCTGTGTCAATCACCATCATAGATGCCACGCTGCCAAGCGTCTCTGCCAATGCCGCCGAAGCGCCGCCATGCAGGATGCCATAGGGCTGAATAGTTCGTTCGTCCACCGGCATGGTGGCGCGGAGGTGGTCGCTCCCTATTTCAGTGAATTCGATACCAAGGACACCCGCCATCGTGCCGGCAGCCTTTTCATTTAATTCATCCAGGCTTACATCGAGATTATGCCATATCGTATGCATAAGGATTGGATTGTAAGGTTATGCTATTTTTTAAAATCTTTTAAAATGGCTTTTGGTAAAAACTGTAATGCATCTCCGCCGTTTTTTATTATGTCTCTTACTAAGGTAGATGCTACGTTTGAAAATTCGGAAGACGAAGTTAAAAAAATAGTTTCTACCTCGGGATAAAGTTTTTTATTCATGGCGGCAATGGACTTTTCATATTCAAAATCGCTGACAAAGCGGATGCCTCTGAGAATATATTTTGCATTAATCTTTTTGCAAAAATCCACTGTCAGCCCCTCATAATATGCCACGGAAATATCAGGCTGATGCTTATATACCTCTTTGCACCAACGTATCCTTTGCTCAATGGAGAACATGGGTTGTTTGGCAGAATTGGCACCTATACCGATGATCAGCTTGTCGAACAAGGAGGCTGCACGGTCAATAATGTCCACATGACCCAAGGTCAACGGGTCAAAAGTTCCCGGAAATAAGCAAATTTTTTGTTTCATAATCAGTTTACCGGAGAAAAGATAAAGATAGAAAATATTGTATCACCGTAATGCCTTTTTTGAGAAAACCTGGGATGCCTGTCAAAATGGTGCTCTCCGGTATGCTCCAGCACGAACCATCCGCCTTCTTTTAATAATTTGTGCTGAAACACCATGTCGGGAATTTCATCAATCCATGGCAATTTGTAGGGGGGACCTGCAAAAATGAAGTCAAACTGCTCAAAGCTGTGTTGTATATATTTTTGAACATCCGTCTGAATCACTTTCAGGCTTGCAATGCCAATTTGCTTTATGGTATTGGCAATAAATGCCGCCTGTTTGGGATCTTTTTCGATTAAAACCTGGTTTACAGCTCCTCTCGAAGCCAGTTCATAGCTGATAGCCCCTGTGCCGCCAAACAGGTCCAGAGTGTTACTACCTTCAATAGGAAATGAATTTTGGAGGATATTAAACAAACCTTCCTTCGCACGGTCAGTCGTGGGTCGTGTATTCGGCATTTGTGCCGGTGGCGAAATCTTTCTGCCTCCATATTTTCCACTGATTATTCGCATTGCGCCAATGAAGCCAGGATATAAAAATATTGATCGGGGTATTTATTGAAATCCCTGCTGTAGGTGATATTTTTAGGACGTTTTAACCAGGATACGGAAGGTATTCCATAGATTAATTCTTTGTAAACTGATGACTCTTCATTGATTTGTCCGGATAAAAAGACTTCTACATGACGGTCATTCAGATGCAGGCTTTTGACTGTATTCAAAACGAAATAATATACATCCATTCCATGATAGATCGGATAAGGCTGCACCAACTTCAGCTTGCCTTCCACGATTACCGTGATGGTAATGTGGCCCTGTTGTACCCTCACGTACAAGCGGGTAGCAGCGTTATCTGCTTCCTGCATTACAGAGGATAAAAATGCCGTTTCAGCATGATAGAACTTAGCGCTGCCAAACTCTTTACGTAAGTAACCTGCTGTGTTTTTATCCACTGCATATACATTTACAGCATTCAAAAATTCGATCCGGTCTGTCTGAAAAGACTGGCCGGCGGATTCGGGATGTAGAAAGGTGAGGTATTCTTTTTTCAGAGAGGGATCATATAGTTCATCCGGTATAAGGGTGAACTCATGATTATCAAACGATATTTTGATATCCTGAAAAGCGGTGTAGAGGATCCTGTTCTGGTCGAAACATTGTTCCAGAGTCTCCAATAATGATCCTTCCTGATCGTGGATATCGAAAAAATAGCCTTTCAGTGTGATCAGGTATTTATTCTGAGGCTCATAAACGGCAAACATCAACAGAGCAGGTCCGACATTCATCAGTAAAGTGCATTTGGTTAAATCTGTTTTTGCCAGCTTGTGAGGATCTTCTGCTAAAAAAGCCGGTTCCGCTATATAAGATGCCGTCATAAGAATTAATTTCCTGAAATGCAATGTTACTATTTTTTAAGGCTTTCAGGTTATTTAAGAAGTAAAAAATTAATTTTACGTCTTAATCTTACAGGCATGTTAGTTCACCGTAATATTCAGGAATTGCCTTTCTTCGAAAGGGCGGTTATCACGATTGGGGCATTTGACGGGGTACATTACGGGCACCGGCAGATCTTTCATCAGTTGAAGGAAGAATCCGCCAGGTGCGGGGGAGAAAGCGTCATCATTACTTTTGAACCGCATCCCAGGCAAATATTATCCCCCGAAAGCAAAGCGCCTAAAACACTCACTACCCTAGAGGAAAAGATATATCTTTTAAAAGAACAACAGATAGATCATTTAGTGATAGTTCCTTTTACACGTCCCTTTTCTGAAATCTCCGCTACAGCGTATATTTCAGACTTTTTAGTCAGAAAATTTCACCCGCACATCATTATTACCGGATATGACCATCGTTTCGGGCATAACAGAGAAGGAGACATCTGTCTGCTGCGTGATATGGAGGGGAAATATGATTTTCATGTAATGGAGATTCCGCCTCAGATCCTGCATGATATCACAGTAAGTTCCACGAAGATCAGAAAACATATAGAAACAGGTGAGGTTAAGCTTGCCAACGAATTATTAGGTTATCCTTATTTTGTTTCCGGGGAAGTGATTCATGGCGATCAGCGTGGAAGGGAGTTGGGCTTTCCCACGGCAAATATTCGGCTGCATGACAGAAATAAATTAATTCCCGCAGAAGGTGTGTATGCCTCGAAAGTTACTGTTCCTTCACCTGTATCATTGAAGGATAAATATTTTGTGAAGACATTCAACGGTGCTGCAAATATTGGCAAATTACCCACTTTCGGAGGGAAAGATTTACGCATTGAAGTCAATATCTTTGATTTTGATGAGAATATTTATGGAAAAGAAATCCAGCTTTCTTTTTATGATTTTATTCGCCCGGATAAAAAATTTGATACCCCCAGGGAATTGCAGAGAGCGATATCTGAAGACGTGAGAGAAATAAAGGAGAGATTACGATGTCAATCGTGATCCTAAGTTTCGGATGGTGAGAGATCCTTAAAGTAATCAGACTATTAAACTATTATCCATCAAGCCATTGAACACTCCAACCTCAACTCATGATTTTCATCGTCATTTCCTTTAACAACTCTGATCCCGGCGTTCCGGCATCATTGATGCCGATGCTCCGCAGATTATATTCGTATAATAGCAACAAAGCCCGCTCCGCACCGATTCTTTGGTAGGCTTTTGCAGCTCTCATATAATCGGAGAAAAAGTAAGGATTAATGCCCAGTTTCGTAGCCATATCTTTGTCTGACGAAGAAAGAGAGCAGGTGATTGCATGCACTTTAGAAAAAAATGCGTAGAGTACTGTAAAAACCACAGGAGAAGGCGCCGCTTTAGGATTAGCACTGAAATAATTTAAAATGCGGACAGCCTTTGAAAAATCTCTGTTACCGACTGCTTTCTGAAATTCAAAGACATTATACTCTTTGCTGATACCTACATATTTTTCAATATCGTCCTCATCTATCTTTTTTCCCGAATGAATGTTCAGCAGCAGCTTGTCAATTTCATTGGATATCCTTGCCAGGTCATTACCAATATGGTCTGCCAGCAGTATGGCTGCTTTTGGTGATATATCATGACCCGAAGCTTCGGCGTAAGCCTTGATCCATCCGGGTATCTTATCATCATATAATTTCTTTGTAGTCAGGGATACGCCTTTTTTATCAATCAGCTTTTTAAAGGCTGTGCGTCCGTCCAATTTTCCCTGCCTGTACACAAGTACCAATGCAGTGCTTACCAATGGGTTTTCGAGATAGCTTTCTAATTTTTCCAGGGACTTCATGTGCTGTGCCTCTTTTATCATCACTACCTGTCTCTCAGCGAACACCGGATAGCGGCGACAGGCATTCAGCACATTAGCCCAGTCTGCATCTCTGCCGTAGAAAATAGTCAGATTAAATTCTTTTTCTGTTTCGGTCAGTAAATCATTTTCAAGAAAATTACTGATCCGGTCAATAAAAAAATCCTCTTCGCCTTCCAATAAATAAACAGGCCTGATCTTTTCGGATTTCAATTCTTTTTCTAATGCCTCGAAAGTCATGACACAATTTCTACATTTTCTTCCGTTAATAATGGTATTTGCTTAAACCGGAGCAGGAGCCGGGCTACGGTCAGTACGTCTTTTTGACAATAAGCGGCAATCCGTGGGAGATCATGCTCTCCCCAATATACTTCCGCTACCTTACTGCCGTTTATATCATCTTTGGGTGTAGGGATGTTCAGTACGGTAGCCATCAGATCCAATGAGGTATAATTTTTATGGTCGCCAAACCGCCAGAGATGCAAGGTATCCACCATACTGACTTCCCATGGTTTTTTGCCATACAGTTGGAACGGTTCGGGTAAATCCAGCCCGTTGATCATGGTTCGTCTGCATATATAAGGAATATCAAATTCTTTGATATTATGTCCGCAGAAGGTAAAGCCGGGGATTTTCTTTGCAAATTGGACGGTGCTGTCTAAAAAGCTTTTGAGTAAGTCTGCTTCATCCTCTTCAAAAAAAGATTTGATCCTGAATTTTTTTTGTTCACCGGCGCTATAGAAATAACCTGCTGATATACAAACAATTTTGCCGAATTCAGCGTAAATACCGGCTTTATTGCTATAGCCAAAGGAAGGATCTTTTGAATCTGGCTCAATTTTTGCAAATTTCTCAAACCAAAGCCTCTGCATGTGATCAGAGAGTGTTCCGAGGTCCTTTACGGCAGGTACGGTTTCAATGTCGAGGAATAAAAGATTCTCTAATGACAGCGTATTTAACACGAGGTTTATTTTTTGTAAAAATAGTATTTTGTAAACACACACAAAATTTAAAATAAAACTGAAAAACTACTGTATATGGCTGAAAGTACACTAAATACTCCTGCAGGCAATACTCCCTCAGGAAAGAATCCCGAAAGACCGCGCGGCGGCAAGGGATTGATCTATGGCATCCTCATTGCTGCTCTCTTAGCGAGCTGGGGATATATTATGTGGGATAAATCAAAAGCAACCCAGGAAAAAGAACAATTGCAAACACAGGTTATCACCATTGATTCCTCTAAGACAGCGGTTCAGACCCAGTTTCAGGCTGCACTTGCCCAGATAGACATGCTGAAATCCATGAACGACAGCCTGATGCAGGCTAACAGTAAGCAGGTCAATGATCTGAAGGCAAGGATTTCGAGTCTTCTTTCTAAAAGCAACGCCTCAACTGCTGACCTGGCAGAAGCCAGGTCGTTGATAGGTCAGTTGCGTTCGCAATTAGACGGATACCAGGAGGAGATTGAGCGGTTGAAAGGTGAAAAAGTGGTGTTGGTGGCGCAACGTGATTCTGTTCAGCGAAATTATGATACTGCTGCTGCTCAGAACCAGCATTTAACCTCGCAGGTAGACCTGGGTTCTGTTTTACATGCTTCTGATTTTCACATTACCCCGTTGCATGTGAGAAAGAGTGGTAAAGAGATTGCTACTACCAAGGCAAGAAGGGCTGATATGATGCGGATCAGCTTTATGATTGATAAAAACAGGATTGCTCCTCCGGGTACAAAGACATTATACGTATGTATTTCAGCGCCGGATGGTTCCCCGTTGGCAGTGGAAGCATTAGGCTCCGGAAAATTCCAACTTGCCGATGGTACGGAAAAACTATTTACCGCCGAAAAGACTATTAATTATACCACCGGACAGGATACAACTGTCACCGTGGACTGGAAGCAAAATTCTGATTTTAAGCCCGGTGATTATAAGGTGGAAATCTATGAGAAAGGTTATCTTATTGGCCAGGGAAATGTCAATATGAGAAAGGGCGGACTATTTTAGAGTATCCTGATCCATCATCCTGTAAATCCACTCCGAAAAGATTAAAACACTTTCTGAGTGGATTTATAATTTAATTTCTTCGCCATTCATATCAAAGAAATGATATTCAATGATATGGCAGGAAGAGTCTGAGGTTAGCTTAATCCATTGCTTATAACGGAAATACCATTTCCATTGACGGTTATAAATACCCTTTTTCAGGTAAGCGTATAGGATCGGGTTTACGTGGAGCACTAGTTTCCTGTACTTATTCTTGATCAGGTATCCGATGTTATTTTCTATTTCATCGGTAATGAGCATAGAGGCGCCTATCTTCCCCGTCCCATGACAGACAGGACATTCTTCTGATGTGGCAATATTTACTTCAGGACGAACACGCTGACGGGTTATCTGCATTAATCCAAAACGGGAAATGGACAGGATAGTATGCCTTGCCCTATCTGAACTCATCAGTTGTTGCATAGCATCATAAATTTTCCGTTTATTATCCGGCAGCTTCATATCAATAAAATCCACGATGATAATACCGCCCAGGTCCCTGAGACGTAATTGCCTGGCTATTTCTTCCGCCGCTTCCAGATTGGCAGCCAGAGCATTTTGCTCCTGGTTGCTGCTGGAACTCTTATGCCCGCTGTTCACATCAATGACATGCAAAGCTTCTGTATGCTCAATGACCAAATAAACGCCGCTGCTGAGATTGACTGTTTTGCCGAAAGATTGCTTTACCTGTTTGGTAATACCATAATGATCAAAGAGAGGGAGCCCATTATGATAAAAAGATACAATGTCTTTCTTTTCAGGCGCTATTTTCTGGATGTAGTTTTTAGTGTCGTTGAATAGCGATTTGTCATTTACCACAATACGGTTAAAGCTTTCATTCAGTAAATCGCGAAGCATACTGGTGGTACGGTCCTGCTCGCTCATGATCTTTTGAGGCGGCTCAGCCCCTTTCAGGTTATCCTGAACCTTTTGCCAAAGCGCGACCTGTTCAATCAGGTCGTTATGCAATTCTGCAGTGGTTTTACCTTCAGCCGCGGTGCGGACAATCACTCCGAAATTTTTAGGGCGTATGGCCTCTACCGTTTTTTGCAGGCGCTTTCGTTCGTCGGAAGAAAGTATTTTTTTTGAAACCGCCACGATTTCATTAAAAGGTGTCAACACGATATATCTTCCTGGTAATGATATTTCGCAGGTCAGTCGGGGGCCCTTAGTAGAAATAGGTTCTTTTAATATTTGTACCAACAAATCGGGCTTACCGTTCAGTACTTCGGTGATCTTTCCCGTTTTAAGGATTTCATTCTCCAATCTGAATCTGGCAAAATCAAGACCATCGTGCGTACGGTCATGCATGCAGATTTTGGTGAATTTGAGTACCGACCGGATAAAAGGGCTCAAATCTGTATAATGCAGAAAAGCGTCCCGTTCGTAGCCAACGTCCACGAAAGCGGCGTTCAACCCGGGGATGAGCTTTTTTACCTTTCCAAGGTATAGGTCACCAACCGCAAACTGGCTGTCGCTGTTTTCATGATGTAACTCTACCAGTTTCTTATTTTCCAATAGCGCAATGTCCACTCCTGCGGGAGCGGCGCTAATAATTAATTCCTTATTCAACTGAATTCTTTTTAACCATTTATAAATTTAGTAGTACAGGTGATAAATGGTTCAGGAAATAATCAGGGAGGTCGTCTGAGTCAATACTGCCTTCGGATCAATCTAATCGCTATTTTAGCTGACCGGAGAACAGGCATAAGAGACGCCGGATAAAGGCGCTTATTTCAATTTCTTCTTATGACGATTCTTTCTCAGTCTTTTCTTCCGTTTGTGTGTGGCTATTTTATGTCTCTTTCGTTTTCTTCCGCAAGGCATAAGTATTGTTTTTAAATGCTAATAGTTTTATTTAAATGATTGAATATACTGGTCAATCTCTTTACTGAATCCTGTGTCATGCACCAAGGTCTTCACTTTCTCAAATGTCGCAATGGCTTCTTTCTTTTTTCCGGTGGCTTTATAAGCTTCTGCAAGGAAATAAAGCGCTTCCGTATTATCCGGCTGCCGGTTAATCACTTTTTGAAGCCTTTCCACTGCCTTATCGTACTGCCCGGAAGTAACCGACAGACGGCCCAATAATAAATTAGCCTGAACATTATCCGGATCTGTGGCTGTTACTTTCAGCAGGCGCTGCACACCCTGCATCACATTGCCGCTTTGCACCTCGCTGTTGGCCAATGCCACCTGAATCGTATCGTTTTGCGGATCCAAACCTGATGCCTGTTGCAGCAAGCCTTGAGCTTCTGTTGCTTCCCAGGCACGCCTGGCTGCATCTTGCTCATGCGGCATGTGGGTCAAAAATAAATTGGCTGCAAAGGTGAGTGAATTTTCCGAATTTTCCAATTTAGCCCCTTCGCCCAGGTAATAAGCGGACAAGGGAATATTTCCCAAACTATCCCAAAGTCTTGCCAATGCATTATAAGCGCTTAGTTTCTGATCTCTCAGGTCACCACGGGTAATACTGTTTTCAAAACCGGAAATACGCATTTGCAAAGCAGGGTTTAATGATTGTTTCGCTTTTGCCACTATGTCTTCCAATGCAGCCGGAGCAATCTGTCCTGCCGCATCTGCGGCCGCTACCTGACCATTATCAGGCATTTCGGTATTCTTGGGAACGATCCGACCGAACACATACAGGCTGAACACAACCACTGAAGCAACCAGAACTAAAATCCATTGAGATTTACGCACCTTGAAAACTTGAAGGGCAAAGGTACAAAAAAAGATGTATAAGCAGATCTTATTTTACGGATATCATGGAAATTTCTACCTGTACACCCTTGGGAAGAGCCGCTACCTGCACCGTTTCCCTTGCAGGAAAGTTCCCGTTATCGAAATATTTTCCGTAAATCTCGTTGACATCGCTGAAATTGTTCATATCCGTAACGAAAATGGTCGTTTTAACTACATGTCCAAAACCCATTCCGGAAGCACTGAGGATAGCTTTAAGGTTTTTCATGACCTGGTGTGTTTCATCCCTTACGTCTCCTTTTACTAACTGTCCGGTGGCGGGATTCACCGGAATTTGCCCTGAAATAAACAGTGTATTACCCGATAAGACAGCCTGGCTATAAGGGCCGATAGGTGCGGGAGCCTGTTTTGTATTAATCGCTTGTTTTTCCATAACTTGCAGCCTTTCTTTATATAAATATTAAAATTGTGAATCCGATTTCAGGGCGGAAAATTACAACATAACCGGTAACATGCGCATAAAAGTTTGGGGATCGGCGGAAGGTATAAAGGAACTGCATCAAAAAAAACTGGAAGATCATGAGATTATTACCGGTGATATAGATGCGGCTTCTATGCAGCGATGTGACCTGTTCATAGACCTTCATCCCGATAACTTTTATAACCGGTTAGATCTTTATGAGCAATTTTACCCCATACCGGTATTGGTTAATTGTGTAAAGGATACCCTGCAACATATATTGATGGAGCGTTTTGTTAACAAGCAGCGTTTTGCTTTATTCGGACTGAATGCTTTACCTACCTTCATTGGTAATCCTGTGGCAGAAGTCAGTATTTTGCATGAAGGTTTTGCCTCTTCCCTTAAAGAATTGATGGATAAATTGCACTGGGAATATGCGGTAGTGGAAGATTTTGTGGGCATGGTGGCGCCTCGTACGGTAACCATGATCATTAATGAAGCTTATTATACCGTGCAGGATGGAACAGCTTCCAAAGAAGATATAGATATGGCCATGAAAGCAGGAGTTAATTATCCCTATGGACCGTTTGAATGGTGTCGGAAAATCGGAATTCGCCACGTGTATGAATTATTAGACCTGCTTTACGAAGCCACACATGACGAAAGATATAAGGCGTCGGCTCTTTTACAAAGGGAATACAGGCAGGATTTACTGGAATTAAAAAAACAATCAGATTGGCTCTCATACTAAATATTGATACGGCTACAGAAGCCGGTTCGGTTTGTCTTGCTAAAGACGGAGTGTCCCTTGGTTCTAAGATCAATACTTCTCAGAAAGATCATGCTGCAGTGATCACTGTTTTTATCCGGGAATTGCTGGAGGAAAATAAAATTGAATATTCCCGGATGGATGCAGTAGCCATCAGTGGTGGGCCGGGTTCTTATACAGGACTAAGAGTGGCGGCTTCTACCGCAAAAGGGCTGTGTTATGCCTGGAATATTCCGCTGATCGCCATTAATACGTTAAAAATGATGGTGAATGGCGTCCGGACGCCGCAATCCGAAAGATTATTTTGTCCCATGATAGATGCGAGGCGAATGGAGGTTTTCACGGCATTATATAATACGGGTTTAGAAGAGATCATAGGACCCAAGGCTGTGATTTTAAATGAAGATTTTTTAGAGGAATACAGAGAAAGTCCTCTGCTGGTCTTCGGATCGGGAATGGAAAAGGCCGAAAAGATGTTCAGGAAAAATACCTCCTGGCAGTTTAGTGGATTTACCAATCACGCGGAATTCATGATAGCCCTGTCTGAGCGGGCATTTCTGGAGAAACAATTCCAGGATCCGGCCTATTTTGAGCCTTGGTACCTGAAAGCTTTTCATAAGAATTTCACACATTCATAAATATATAATATTTTTGTAACCTGATTTTTTAATCCATGTCAATCTAAAATAATCAATTATGGACGCCGTAGAAAGTGCAGTAGTATCTCCTGCCATAAATTCTCTCTATATTTCAGGTAATGGTGAAAAGCCTCCGGTAAAAATAGATTATATCGCAGTAAAAAAAGCTGCCATGGTTTTAAGGTCTATCAATCATAAATTGCGTCAACAGATCATTAAATTATTGGAAGAACATCAAAAGATGACTGTAACGGAAATTTATGTGAAGTTGCGATTAGAGCAATCCGTAGCATCACAGCATCTGGCTATTTTACGCCGTGCGGGGATTGTCAGGACATTGCGGGAAGGGAAATACATATACTATTCTCTGAATGTCCATCGTATTGCAGAGATATCGGGTTTCATTGAGCAATTAGTAGGATAAATTCAGCTTATGTTTATCAGGCAATTATATACCGGCTGTCTCTCAGAGGCAGCTTATTATGTGGATTCGGAAGGAGAGGCAGCTATTGTTGACCCGTTAAGGGATACCGATGAATATCTGATCCTTGCAGAGGAGAGGAAAGCGGAGATCAAATATATTTTTGAAACACATTTTCATGCGGATTTTGTTTCCGGTCATTTAGATTTGGCAAAAAAAACAGGCGCTCCGATCGTGTACGGGCCTGGTACTAAAACTAAGTTTCCCATTCATCTGGCCAAAGACGGGGAAGTTTTTCACTTAGGCAAGATAACTATACAGGCCATACACACACCGGGCCATACGCTGGAGAGCACTTGCTTCCTGTTGAGAGATGAGAATAATAAACCTTATTGTATTTTCACGGGTGATACGCTTTTTGTGGGTGATGTCGGACGTCCGGATCTTTCCAGTGGAAACCTGGAAAAAGAAGAACTGGCATCGTATCTGTTTGATTCTTTGCAAAAATTAAGACAGTTACCTGATAACTTAATTATTTATCCTGCGCATGGAGCCGGTTCCTCCTGCGGCAAAAACCTGGGCGCTGAAAACTCAAGCACCATAGGTGAGCAGAAAAGAAATAATTATGCGATGCTTGCAAAAGACAGGGAAGATTTTATCAGAGAAGTAACAGAAGGCCTGGAAGCTCCGCCCTCTTATTTTATAAAAGATGCACGGATCAATCAGGAAGGCTACAGAGAATTAGAAGAAGTAATGAAGCACAGCTATTATCCGCTTTCTGTGGCAATGTTTAAAGAAAAGACCGGCAAGGGCGTCTGGGTGTTGGACACTCGTCCTCCCGAGAAATTTACGGGAGGTTTCATCCCGAGAGCTATTAATATTGGTCTCGGAGGCCGTTTTGCAGAATGGGCAGGTATGTTGATACCTTATGATCAACCGGTCGTGTTAGTCACCGAAGCGGGAGAGGAAGAAGAAACAATTATACGCATGGCCAGGGTGGGATTTGATAATGTAGAAGGTTATTTAGAAGGAGGATTTGACGCCTGGAAAAAAAATGGGGAGAAAACAGACATGATCATCAATATTGAACCGGAAGAATTAGCGATGGATATGCATTTTGATAAAAAACTGATGGTCATAGATGTTCGTAAACCTGCTGAATTTGCGGATGGTCATGTGAAAAGGGCTATCAATATGCCCCTGGAAGAAATGAGGGATCCGGCTGCCATGGCAAAGGCGGATGATGAAATGAATATGTATATTAACTGCCAAAGCGGCTATCGCAGCGTTATTGCCTGCTCGCTTTTGAAACGGGAAGGATTTCATAACCTGCACAATGTGTCGGGTGGGTTTAAAAAAATAAGCCTCACTCCGGAAATACGGATCGTAAAGGAAGAGGGCGTGTTAAACTAAATAAGCTTTGCGTGCAATTTTTCCTGCATATATTCATCCCGGCGCTTTCTTCCGGCAACTTAAAATTTTAGATTTTATGCATTGGACAAAAAGATTTCAATTTTATAAAAGACATGAAGTCAGCTACTAAATATATTCACGCCGGCGTGGAGCCTGATCCTTCCACCGGCGCCATCATGACACCTATTTTCCAGACATCCACCTATGTGCAACAGGCGCCGGGCAAAAATAAAGGGTATGAATATGCACGGACGCAGAACCCTACGCGTCATGCCCTGGAAAAGGCATTGGCGGCAATCGAAAACGGGAAGTACGGTATTTGTTTCGGAAGCGGAATGGCTGCTGCTGATGCCGTGATGAAACTATTGCTGCCGGGTGATGAAGTGATCTGTACGAATGACCTGTACGGAGGTTCATACCGGCTTTTCACTAAGGTATTTGCCACTTATGGTATAAAGTTCCATTTCATTGGCATGCAACGGGCTGCAGATATCGAACGGCATATCAATGAACATACGAAGCTGATCTGGGTGGAAACACCAACTAATCCTTTGATGAATATCATTGATATTGCGGCTTGCGCATCGGTTGCCCAAAAGCATCACGTATGGCTTTGCGTGGACAATACTTTTGCTTCACCTTATTTGCAAAACCCCATTGATCTGGGCGCAGACGTCGTGGTACATTCTGCCACTAAATATTTAGGAGGTCACAGTGATGTGGTGCATGGCGCAGTCATTGTCAATGAAGATGTCCTGGCGGAAAAATTACATTTTATTCAAAACAGTTGTGGCGCTGTGCCGGGACCGCATGATTGCTGGTTAGTTTTGCGGGGCATAAAAACTTTACATGTCCGTATGAAGCAACATTGCGAAAACGGAGAAATAATTGCCCGCTTCCTTCGGAACCACCCCCGAGTAAATAAAGTGTACTGGTGTGGCTTTGAGGATCATCCTAATCATGAAACAGCCCGCAAACAAATGCGCGGGTATGGCGGAATGATGTCTTTTACCCTAAAAGATAACAGCATGGAGGCCGCCTTTAAGGTGCTGTCGTCCACCAAATTATTTTCTTTAGCGGAATCATTAGGAGGTGTGGAATCTTTGATCGGACATCCCGCATCCATGACACATGCTTCTATTCCAAGGGAAGAAAGGATTAAAAACGGTTTAGAAGATTCCCTGATCAGGTTGAGCGTGGGAATTGAAGATGCGGAAGATCTGAAAGCAGATCTGGAGCAGGCGATAGGATAAATACCAAATACCAAAAAACAAATAATATCCAAATTATAATATTCAAAACTTCTCTTAAAATTACCGGATAATGCAAAATTCATTGTTATTTGTTTTGAATTTGTATTTTCAGTATTGTTAATTATTTGACATTTGATTTTAGTGATTTGAGATTTCATCATCGTTATGTTATTTGCAGACGTCATTGGTCATCAGTCAACGAAAGATTTTTTGTTGCAGGCAGTCAGGCAAAACCGCCTGGGCCATGCCTTGCTTTTCCAAGCTCCCGAAGGAGCAGGGGGGCTGCCTATGGCGCTGGCTTTTGCGCAATATGTGGTGTGCACCGACAAAAAAGATCATGATGCCTGCGGTGAATGCGGGGCATGCAAACGTGCAGCACAATTTATTCATCCTGATATTCATTATTCCTATCCTGTTATTCCGCGAAATTCAGGAGAGAAACCGCTAAGTACTGATTATATTAAAGAATGGCGGGAATTCATTTCCCAGCGACCTTATGGGAATTCTTTCGACTGGTTGCAATTTATCAATGCGGAGAATAAGCAGGGGAATATTCCTGCATCTGAATGCAGGGATATTCTGCGGAAGTTTAATTTAAAAAGCTACGAAAGTGAATACAAGATACTTATACTTTGGTACCCGGAGTTTCTGAGCAAGGAAGGGAATATTTTGCTGAAAATGATTGAAGAGCCGCCTCCCCAAACACTATTTATTTTTGTAGCCGAGAACACGGAATTGGTGTTACCTACGATTCTTTCCCGCACCCAATTGGTAAAGATAAACCCGCTTACGGCTAAAGAATTAAAGGATACCTTGATACAAAGGGCTTCCGCTGACGAAAAGAACGCCACTCGAATTGCGGGTTTGGCAGAAGGGAATTATCGCGAAGCTCTCCATTTGTTGCAACATGATGTAAGCGATTTTTTAGAAGTATTAAAGAATTGGCTGAATGCCATTATCTTGAATAAGCCTGTACAGTTACAAAACTGGATTGATGATATGGCAAAAACCGGAAGAGAAAAACAAAAGCAATTCCTGCGGTATTTTATGATGCTGATAGAGCATACCATCCGTATGCAATACATGAACCCCGAACAATTACAATTTCCGGATGAAGAACAGAAATTTGCCAAAAGCCTGTATAAAATGGCTGATTATCTGCAGATGGAACAGATCATCCCGGAATTGGAAGATGCCTGCTATCACATAGAACGCAATGCGAACGGGAAAATACTATTTCATGCGCTGTCCATTAAACTGCAACGTGTATTTGCTAAACAGCCGGCGATATAGATTGTGGAGGAAAGGCTATCTGCCCGTGTTATTTATATCTTGAGCCAATGAAAACTACTTTCATGGAATTGTAAAATAGAAGTTGTATTTTATCTACAAAAACTTTAATACATTTCCGGATGAAAAAGCTGATCATCGTTATTCCTGAGGGCCCGTTAAATCTGATAAGTGTGACGGGCGCTTACAAGTCATTTGTCCGCGCTGATGAGTTATGGCAGGGCTTTGGAAATCAACCGCGCTTTCAGGTGCAGGTTGCCGGTTTCCCAAAAGAAGTAAAGATTGATCATGGCTTATTTGTGGTAAAACCTCTCCCGCTGTCGAAGATAGGGAAAGCTGATCTGATCATTATTCCTGCCATAGGAAGCGATTATGCCGGTTCCGTTAAAAAAAATCAAAAGCTGATTGCCTGGATCAGTGAGCAATATGTACAAGGTGCGGAAATTGCGAGCATTTGTGTAGGAGCATTTTTATTAGCTGCTACGGGTATTGTGGATGGCAGGCAATGTTCCACGCATTGGATGGCGAGGGATACTTTCAGGGCAATGTTTCCGAAAGTGGATTTAAAGACAGATAAGCTGATCACGGACGAATGCGGCATTTATACTAACGGGGGAGCTATGTCTTTCATGAACCTGATGTTATACCTGATTGAAAAATATTACGACAGGAAAACAGCTATTCTTTGTTCTAAAGTTTTCCAGGTGGATATTGACCGCAACAGTCAGTCGCCGTACACTATTTTTTCCGGACAAAAGAACCATGACGATGAATTGGTGAAAGAAGCCCAGCTATATATGGAGAAACATTTCGATGAAAAAATGTCTATGGATGAATTAGCTTCCAATCTGGCGGCCGGCAGAAGAAATTTTGACCGCCGTTTTATAAAGGCTACCGGCAATACTCCGATGGAATACCTGCAGCGTACCAGGATTGAAGCGGCGAAAAAGAATCTTGAGATAAGCCATAAGACCATCAGTGAAATTATGTACGAAGTAGGTTATTCGGATACCAAAGCTTTTCGTGAAACATTTAAAAAAATTACCGGCCTGACCCCTCTTGAATATAAACAGAAGTACAATAAAGAGGCCATGACAGCGGTCTGGTGATTGAGAACCATCCAAGTAAAGAAAAATTATTACTTACAAATGAAACCAGCAGGAATCTGTATATTGTGTAAAAAATGATGGTATCCTTTTAAACAAAATACAAGGCCATGAAAAAGAAAACGAATACCCCAAAGCCTAACCCGCCTCAGGATCCTTTTCCCGGCTATCCTGAATATCCCACTGATGAAGATATCTTCAGTAAAGAAAAAGAGGAATCCCTCAGTACTGGAGAGGTTCCCGAAAATCTGAAAGATACGGTGAAAGGCCCCTCGCAGGATGACGAAATGGATGTTCCGGGCACTGAATTAGATGATCCGGATGAATTAATAGGCGAAGAGGACGAGGAAAATAATTATTACAGTCTGGGCGGCGATGAACATGACGATCCTGATGAGGAGGATGAAGAATGATGATCCCCATGCTGGTGAATAATACTATTTCTGTGTATTTTTGAGTTTTAAAATCAAACGCATTGGATTGTAAAACTGAATTAATATCATACGCAGATACCGGCTATTTTTCTTCACTCATCCTGGATTATCTGAAAGAAGACATACGGTTAAAGCCTTTTTATCAATATTCCCCCATAAATCCTGATTTTGAAGAAATAATAAAGCAAAGAAAACAGTTTCCCACCGACAGGGAATTATTGGTCTGCGAACTTAAGCTACAATATAAAGGCATTGAGATAAGCGATAAAGTATCTCAAAATATTCAATTATTAAATGATCAAAATACCTTCAGTGTCTGTACTGCGCATCAACCGAATTTATTTACGGGGTATCTTTATTTTATTTATAAGATTTTGCATACCATCAAATTAGCGGAATATTTAAAAGAAAAATATCCCTCCTATCATTTTGTGCCGGTCTATTATATGGGCAGCGAAGATAATGACCTGGAAGAATTGGGGACAGTTCACACAGGAGATCATACCTATCGCTGGCAAACGAAGCAAAGAGGAGCGGTGGGACGAATGAGAACCGATGATCTGAAACCGATGATTGAGGAGGTGACGCAGCATTTGGGAACTAATGAATATGCGCGTAAGATCACTGAAATAATAAAAGCGGCTTATTTGGAGCATGCGGATATTCAGTCAGCCACTGCTCACTTAGTGAATACCCTGTTCGGAGAATATGGATTAATAACCATCATTGCCGATACACCCGGCTTTAAAAAGGCTATTCTGCCGGTCATGAAAGAAGATCTTTTTAATGAAACTCCTTTTAAAATTGTATCTGCTGTTACCGGTAGAATTTCCAAATATTACCATGCGCAGGCTACTCCGAGAGAGATCAATTTATTTTATTTAGACGATCAATTAAGGGAAAGAATAGTGAAGGAAGGGCATCAATGGCATGTTTTAAATACGGAAATTCACTTTACACGTAATGAATTAGAGGCAGAACTCGAATTTCATCCAGAAAGATTTAGTCCGAATGTGATTTTAAGAGGTATTTTACAGGAAACCATTTTGCCCAATATTGCTTTTATTGGTGGGGGAGGCGAGCTTTCTTACTGGATGGAACTGAAGGAACTGTTTGCACACTTTAAGGTTCCCTATCCCTTACTGATGTTACGTTGTTCGGCTCTTTGGGTGGACAGCAAATCCATGCAACGTTTGAAAAAAGTAAGGTTGGGCCCCAAGGATCTTTTTCAGGATACAGAGACTTTGATCAATCATTTTGTGGAAAATAATACACAGCAGCAGTTGGTTTTGAAGGACGAGTACGAGCAGATCGAAAAATTATATGCGGTATTAGACAAAAAAGCGGCGGGTATTGATGTGACCCTTCGGGCTTCAGCCGCGGCGGAAAAGAAAAAAAGTCTTGTTTCCATCGGGAAATTAGAGCATAAATTTTTGCGGGCGGAAAAGAAAAAATTTGCCTGGCAAACTGAACTGATCCGGAATGTAAAGAATGAGTTATTTCCGCATCATCATCTGCAGGAAAGATGGGAAAACCTGTTGCCATTTTATGCAATGTATGGTCCGGATTTTATAAAGACAGTATATCAAAATCTGGATCCGTTGAATAAAGATTTTATTATCATTATAAAAAAATGAATATGCGTATACCCGTTTCCAGAAAAGCCACTAAAATATATCCTAATTCAAAACGCGTGTTTGCCCGTTTTTTCAGTAACGGAGCAGAAAGAGCCAGGTCGGTTATCCAGAAAGTGATGCAGATGTCTGATGAAGAAACAGCCACCTATTTTAGTCAGATATTGCGGGAATTTTCACGTCGTCATCGCAACATCACGCGTGTTTTTGAAAAGCATGCCGGCCTCCTGAAGCCTTATTTTATTGAAGCCGGCATTGATTATAATAATGTGAATATTCACCGGCGGTGGCTTATCGGCTCTTATTTCACGATGGAATATGCCATTGAATCGGCTGCTTTTTTTAACCCCAGCATGGTGGAAGATATAGATCAGACTAATCTGGAAGATGGAGCAAAACGGGTTATCATCAGCTTTCGCGCCGTAGGCGAAGGACATATTTCCTCTATCGTTTTTCGCAGGGCAGTGATTGACAGGGATAATGAGATCCATTTGGATGGTGCCGGGAAATATATTGATGAGCCGGAGATATACAGGGATTCAACATATGAGAAGTATACTTTCTTTCAGAAGGCTGCTTCCATTAAATTACCCAAAAATATAAAGAATGAAATTGCTAAAGATCTGAAAGATGAATTTGAATATGAGGAGCTGAAGACAGTGATCCGTAATTTGCAAAAAACATATAACGAAAAGGCGGAGATAAAACAGCACTTAGAAAGAATGTTGTGGCTGTCCAATTCGTTTTACGAAATTAATTTCTCATTAGATACGGATATTTCCGACCGGGTTATTTTTCCTTATTCCTCATCAGAGAAAAGGGGGATGGAAGACGCAAGGTTTGTAAGATTTACAGATGATAATGGCGACATCATTTATTATGCCACTTATACAGCTTATGATGGAGTGGCTATTCAGCCTATGCTGCTGGAAACCCGTGATTTTTACCATTTTCATATTATGCCTTTATATGGAGAAGGCGCTCAAAATAAAAACCTGGCACTATTTCCCCGGAAGATCAATGGAAAATATGCGATGGTCTCGAGGATTGATGGCATTAATAATTATGTGGTATTTTCAGATGATCTGAATGTGTGGGAAAATCCTGTCATGCTCCATGAGCCAAAGCATCCCTGGTCATTTATCCAAGTGGGCAATTGCGGCTCGCCGATTGAAACAGAAGCAGGATGGCTTCTGATGATCCATGGCGTAGGACCCATGAGGCAATATTGCATCAGCGCATGTCTGCTGGAATTAGGCAATCCTCAAAAGGAAATTGATCAGCTAAAAGATCCGTTGCTGACTCCTTTGGAAGAAGAGCGGGAAGGCTATGTGCCCAACGTAGTGTATTCATGCGGCTCTATCATCCACAACGGAGAAGTGATCATCCCTTATGGTATGTCCGATTATGCTTCTTCATTTGCTTCCGTTCCTTTAAATAAGCTGATAGAGGCGATATTACAGGGAGGATAACTGAAGGTAAAAGAGAATGTCTAAAGATAAAAATCTACCCTTAACTTTTGGCTTTTCGTAATATTTTCTCATATACTTTAATATAATCATCTACCATCCGCTTTCTGCTGAATTGTGATTTGGCCCATTCGTGGCATTTCAAACGGCTCAGTTGAGAAATCAAAGGAATTTTTGCTACAGCTTCGTCTATAGTATCAACTAAAAAACCCGTTTCTCCATCGTTTATCAATTCTTGCATAGCGCCTTTATTAAAAGCAATGACTGGCGTGCCACACATCATGGATTCTGCTAAGCTAAGTCCAAAAGGCTCATTAAACCGGATAGGATGCAACAATGCATGTGCGTCACCCAGAAGCTTATTGCGTTTTTCTGGTCCGGCAGGCCCTAAAAAACAAATCTGCTCATTATCAATCCATGGAGCAATTTTTTCATCAAAATAAGCCTGATCCTGAATAATACCCGCCAGCACTATTTTTTTCCCGCTTTTCTTAGCTATCTGAATAGCTTCCCACACTCCCTTATCCGGATGAATACGCCCGAAAAAAAGCAGGTAACCGCCGGCAGGATCTTCCTGAAAAGTAAAATCTTCCTCTTTAATGCCATGATACACATTGGCTATGTAACTAAGATTCTCGTTCCTGTCCGAATAGCTGATAGAAACATAGTAATTGCTATCATTATAGCGTTTATATACAGGAATAATTTTCGGCGAGGAGAAGCCGTGTATGGTAGTCACCACCGGCGTGCGGATAAGCCTTGAATAGGTGAGCGGATGAAAATCAAAATGATTATGGATAATATCAAATTTATTTGCCCGTTCCATCAGATAACTGATGTGCATACATTCCGATACTTTAGCATCTGTATTTTTATCTTCTTCATAGCCTTTTGGAATAATGGATGCCAACTTAGCAGAGGTCACTGAATCTTTGGTTGCAAATAAAGTAACGTCTATGTCCTTTTGAACCAGTCCTTCCGTGATGTTGGAGGCAATTTGTTCCCACGGTCCGTAATGGCGCGGTGGAGTACGCCAGGCTACCGGACTTAAGACTGCCACCTTCATAAAATAGCTTCCTCCTGTGAAGGTAATGGTAGCTGAAGATTAAGTCCGAATCCTGACTCCATTGCTTTGGTCACTGTAAGATGCGAAATCCAGTAAGCCAATGTACTTTCGGCACCTTGGTTACGGTTGATTCTTCCTTCCTGAAGCCCGTCGCAGCATCCGCATGTTTCCCAGTCGAATAGGGGGATGTGCAGCTCGTTTTCTCCCAGGAACCAGGCATGACACTTGTACATTTTGTGGAGCCAGGAAGGCTTGCGGGTGATATGATAGGCTTCGTTATATGCTAATACCATCGCCATCGTTTCAATTGCCTGCTGATCAAAAAGCGGAATGGATCCTCCCTGCACATACCAGCCCTGATTTCCCACTGGTGTAAACCACTCTTTACGAAAGCAGGTTTTTTCCAGAAACTGCAGGCTATTGAATGCTACCTTTTTGCTATAGTCTTCTTCAGTAATTTCATAAGCATGGAGCAACGCCAGTGGTAAAATACCATTGTCATAGTTCATTTTTTCTTCAAACCATTGCCAGGTCTCTGAGGCATGCAGCCTAAATGCATCCGTAAGTTTCCGGGAGAGTACTGAGAGGAAGCCCAGTAAACCTTCGTCTGTAGGAAAGCAGCAGAGGTAATGACAAATGCCAATTATTGTATTAGCAATCCCCCGCAGGTGATGGAGAGAAGTAAAATGAGGCTCTGCCTGACGAAATATTTCCAGTGCTGCTTCCCGATAGGCGCTGTTGGGCGCATACCGGACCAAATAGCCTATTGCCCATATTGCCCTGCCAAAAGCATCTTCCGAGCCCACATCTTCTTTAAATTCACGACTGAAATCGAGAAAATTCCGGAAAAGTCCCTCTTTTCGCTGCATATAATGGATGAAGCTCAGGTAAACCGGAAGTAACTGTAATATCTCAGGACTTTTATATCGGCGGTATGCCATGATGCCCAATATGAGTGCCCGCGCATTGTCATCTAAGCAATAACCTTCTTTCAAATTGGGAATACCATACTTGGCATGTTGTATGATACCCGTACTGTCCGTAAGCCGGAGCACATGAGAAAGATCAAATGGAGGTAATGAAGGGAGATGAATAACGGAAAATGTATTATTTACCGGTATCAGCATATTTTCTTCCACGATGTGCTGCAGGATTTGCAGGTATTTTTTCCCGCTTCGGCTCCATTTCATTCTTTGCCCGTATTCTTGTGCCCTTTTTCGCAGAGCGTCAAGGTGATTGGGGAAATTTAATAATCCATTTATTTTTTCTGCCAATTGATTGCTGTCTTTAAAGCCAAACAGGATGCCTCTGCCATTTTCCAGCAGTTCCTGAGCATGCCAGTAAGGAGTTGAAAGTACGGCAGCCCCGGCCCCAATGGCATAAGATAAGGTACCGCTGGTAATCTGTGCTTCATTCAAATAGGGTGAAATATAGATATCAACGTGAGCTAAATAGTAGGCCAGCTGCGCTTCTGTAACAAAACGGTCAATGAAGTGTACACAATTTCCCACTTCCAATTCGTCAGCAAACTGCTTCAAGTAGTCTCTGTATTCTTCTCCCGAAGTGCGTATCACACCCGGGTGGGTATTTCCCAACACGATGTACACTACTTCGGGGTGAGAAGTCATTATCTTTGGTAAAGCCCTGATAACCGTTTCAATACCTTTGTTGCGGTTCAGCAATCCAAAGGTGAATAATATCCGACGGTTTTGATAAGGTTGCAGCAGATTTTCAGACGGTAAAAGATTTTCCGGTATCATGTCAGGTACACCATGCTCAATCAAATGGATCTTCTCTGTGGAGATTTCATAAATATTGCCTAAAAAAGTGATCGCTTTATGGCTCATGACCACAATGGCGGCTGCATTTTGTGCAATTTTCTGGATAATAATTTTTTGCAGCCACGTAGGTTCTTTGAGGATGGTGTGAAAAGTAACGATGAAAGGAATCCGGAGGCTGTTCAGCAAGGAAAGGATATAAGCCCCACTCTCTCCGCCGAAAATACCAAATTCATGTTGCAGAATACAAACTTGTGCTCCGCTGTTATGGATAAATCCGGCAGCGTTATAATAATCTTCTTGTCTTTCCTGTGTGATCGTAAACCCGACTTCGGGTCCGTAGCTATACTCCATTCCGGTATCATTTACCGCTATGACGGTAGTATGACCGGAAGAATCATCAGTGTGCAGGTTACCTCCAATGGACCGCATCAGATTTTGGGTAAATGTGGCTATGCCGCACTCCCGTGGCGGAAACGATGCAATGTAAGCAATCTTCATCTCTGTTAAGTTAAAAGAACTGTAATAAAAATATCTGTAATCCAGCACCAGGCTTTGAGCCTATTGTATAGGTTATTATAACAAAAGTTTTGCCAAAAGGTTACATTATAAAAATACATGGTATGTTCGTAGTTGTGTATTTCAGCTATAGAAGTAAAAAGACTTTTAACCACTTCTCCGTGAAAATGTTATTTTTTCATGAACAAACAAGTAATCCGGCAAAATGAATTCTGGCTAAGGCTTGATAATGCGGCTAAAATCTATCCTGCTATACGGAGCAGGGAATTAACTGCAGTTTTCAGAATTTCTGCAGGACTTAAGCAAAGAGTAAATACGGCACAATTTTTTGAAGCGGTACATGCGTTAGAAAACAGGTTTCCTTATTATAAAGTAAGACTGCGAACCGGGTTTTTCTGGTATTATCTGGAATATTCTCCGCTTCCCATCATTATAAAATCTGATACAGACAGGCCTTGCCACGCATTTGATAAACGTGAGCTGATGTTCAGAGTGCTTGTTAAGGGAAATACGATCAGTGTAGAGTTTTCTCATATCCTCACCGATGCCACTGGCGCCCTCGAATTCCTGAAATCGCTTTTACTGATTTATTACGAAAAATGCGGAACGGAAATTCCACAGGGGCAACATTTCTTTCGCCCCGGCGATATTCCTTCCAATGAAGAATATGAAGATGCGTATAGCCGCTATTTTAAAAAGGTACCCTCTTCGCTGATACAGATCCGAAAGGCCTTCCATTTACCTTTTCCTTTAAACAGGCCTTTTCGTTTCAGTGTATTGGCCGCTATCATGCCCCTTGACCAGGTTTCGCAAAGAGCCAAAGCGTATAATGTCAGCTTAACGGAATACTTTATTGCAGTTTATTTATTCTCATTACAGCATGTATATAACCATTTACCCGCTCCCAAAAAGCGCAGGAACAACAGAATACTGCGTATTGAGGTGCCTGTAAATTTGAGAAAAGTATTTCCCACCAAAACTATGCGCAATTTTTCTCTGTATGTTTTGCCGGAAATTGATTTAAGACTGGGGCATTATACTTTTGAAGAGATCATAAAAAGTGTATATCATCAAATGCGACTTCAAACCGATCAGAAGCTGATCAATAAAATTATAGCCCGTAATGTAGGAAGTCTGAATAATCATTTTGTAAGAGGGGTACCGCTTTTTATCAAATCGTTTATCTTATCTAAGTTCTATTCGATAGGCGTGAGCCGCTACAGCGGTGTAATTACTAACCTGGGGAAGATCAACATTTCCCCGGAAATAAATAATCTTATAGACGATTTCAAATTTGTTCCGCCACCACCCAGTAAAACAGTAAAAGTAAATTGCGGCATTGCAGGATTTGGTAATAAAATAGCACTATGTTTCGGTAACATCACATCGTCCGGTGAATTGGAAGAGGCATTTTTAAAGCTCTTAAGCGGTGAGCATATAAATGTTACTGTATTAAATAATGAAAATCATATACGGGAAGTAGAAGAAAATAAAGAGATAACATCCATTAATCAAGGAAAGAAAATTCCTTTCCCCAGAAACGTAATTATGTTGGTCAAAAAGATGTTTCATGTGTAAAATTGCTATCATTTCGGGAATAATAATCTTTTTAATATGGCAGGGTAGGTATCCCCTTTTGTTGATCCTTCGCCGCGTACATAAGCGCCGAAAGTAATGCTGTCGCCGAAGCAAATAATTCTCTGGTAGTTTTTACCTCGTGATTTCAGGAAATTAAAAATACTTTTCGCAATGAGTTGATAACCCTCAGCAGTAGGATGCACGCCGTCCTTCCTCTCTGAGTTTATTTCATTCCTTATCAGGCTTGACTTCGTATCATTGGGAGAATGATGTTCCTTAAATATACGGTTTATATCCAGGTACATGCAATGCTGCTCAACGGCAATTTGATGGATAATAGCAGTAACTGAATCTATTTTTTCATTGGGTAACACTTTAAATCTTTTTTTACTGCGTCTGGAAAGCAAATCAGTTATATCAACAGGTGGCGGCGATAGTAATAAAACATGGATGCCGTGTTGCTTTATATTGGTTACCAGCTCGTTTAGCTTACTTTTGTATTCGGAAAAAGAAATCATTTTTGGCGGGTTGATCATATCATTAGTACCAATCATAATGATGACCAGAGACGGATGATGTTTTAAAACAGCCCTGTGGAGCCTGTGATTCAGATTAATAACATTATTATTCGGGAATCCCTTGTTTAAAAGATGATTAGTAGCTGTAAAGGTTGTTTTACAGGAAAATAAAAATAATGACATAACCAGGAGGTATTTCGCCGGATGCATTCCATAAAAGTAAGACTAAAATTGATGATACCGCTATCAATGTGGTTAGATAATAATTATTTGGAATGTCGGCGGGGACGCCAACATTAGCCAGTGCCCCGGTTGGCGTCCCCGCCAACCGTTAAACAACATATTTATAACCGGTTTGAAGGTCCAACTGGCATAGCTGGAAGGTAATTTATGAGTGATGATCTGATGTAATTGTCAGTGATAAATGTCAAAATGACTTTATACCATGTAAATTTTTCAGAAAACAATAGGTAGCCATGCAGTGGTATTTTTGTTGTGTTTTTACAGGCAAAATTGCTTATTAAATAACACTCAAAAAGGAGGTAATTATGGCATTACTCGCAAGAACGGACAGCATGTTACCGTCATTAACGGGTTGGTGGAATGATTTTTTTACCAGAGACTCCTTTGATGGCGGATTACCTAATTTTTCTTCTACCCGTACTTCGCTTCCTGCCTGCAATATCCGGGAGACGGGAGATAATTACGAGGTAGAAATGGCGGCTCCGGGCATGTCCAAAGATGATTTTAAAGTGACCCTGGATGGCAATCTTCTAAGTATTTCTTCGGAAAAATCGGAACAATCCGAAGATAATGATGATGATGAAAAATACAGCCGCAGGGAATTTAGCTATCAGGCATTTCAACGTACCTTTCAACTGCCTAAAGAAGTAGTGGATGCCGATAAAATTAAAGCCAGGTATGAAAACGGGATTTTGCATCTTACTATTCCAAAACGCGAAGAGGCAAAGCAAAAGCCACCCAGGCTGATAGAGATTGCATAAGCGGAAGATTTTAAGAAAAGGCGGAATTATCTTCCGCCTTTTCTATATGTATATTGTTTTCCCCGGTTTTTTCCACAAGTGTGTATAAAATGTAACAGATAAAACGCTCATTTAAACTTTGTTTTCCACAATTGTGAATAAGATCAACCGTTTATATGGCGGGCATTAGCTAATTTACACGCTGTTTTACTTTAAAAATGAAGAACCGTGCGTTTAAAAACATTAGAAATTAAAGGATTTAAAAGCTTTGCCGACAAGACAGTATTACGTTTTGATGAAGGCGTCACCGGCGTGATAGGCCCTAATGGCTGTGGAAAAAGTAATATTATTGATTCCATCCGGTGGGTTATTGGGGAACATAAGATCAGTTCACTGCGGTCTGAAAACATGTCAGGGTTGATTTTTAATGGCTCTAAAAGCCGTTCCGCCAGCGGATTGGCAGAAGTGTCCCTGACCTTTGAGAACACCCGGAACCTTTTGCCAACCGAATTTTCAACTGTTACGGTTACCCGGAAATATTTTAAAAACGGGGAAAGTGAATATCGCCTGAATGATGTGGCATGCCGTTTAAAAGATATTCATAATCTGTTTCTGGATACCGGTGTCAGCACAGATTCGTATGCCATTATTGAATTGGGAATGGTGGATGATATCATTAAGGATAAAGATAACAGCCGCCGGAGAATGCTGGAACAGGCTGCCGGTATTTCCATTTATAAGACAAGAAGAAAGGAAGCACAGGCGAAATTAGAATCCACTGAATTAGATATTAACCGTATTGAAGACCTGCTGTTTGAAATTAACAACAATTTAAAAACATTAGAAAGCCAGGCAAGGAAAGCAGAGCGTTATTATGAAATTAAAAAGAAATACCGCGAGATCAGCATTGAACTGGCTAAAGCTTCCTTGGAAGGTTTTCATACCACATTCAATGAGCTGAATGAACAATTGCAGACTGAGCAGGACAAAAAATTACAGTTAGAGGCTGATCTGGCAACGGATGAGGCAGCCATTGAACAGGCCAAGCTGCAGTTTACTTCCGAAGAAAAAGCACTGCAGAAATTGCAGCATGCTTTTAATGACTTAATGAATTCGGTCCGTACCAAAGAGAATGATAAAAAGTTAGCTGAACAGCAGTTGACCTATTTGCAAAATCAGAAAAGATCTTCAGAGGAATTCCTTTCCGGTGCGGATAAAAAATTGCAGCAATTGCATGAAGCTATTGCAGCAGGAGAAAATCAATCGCAGAGTGAAACGGAACTTCTTGCTTCCATGAATGAAGAGCTGGAAAAATTGCGGTCAGGATTGGAGGACAAAAAGCAGCTTTACATAAAGAAAAAAGGATTTCTTGAAAATGTAAGGAAAGAATTTCAGCAATGGCAGCGCAGTCAGTTTGAAGCTGAAAAGAAATTGGCAGTAGCTGACACATCAGCGCAAAACCAGCAGCAAACCATTTTCCGGTTAGAGCAGGATATCGTCAACGGGAAATCCCAGTCTGAAAGCCTGGAAAAAGAAAAGACAGCACTGGATGCAGATCTGTCAGCGCAAAAACAGGAATTGGAGGATTTAATTCTTCACCATGAGGAAACACAGCAAAAGATCCTTTCTGCCCAGACAGATATTGAAGCCCTGCGCAGCCAAATGATTGAAAAAGCCCGTTCATTGGATGCTAAAAAAAATGAACATGATCTGCTGAAATCCTTAGTGGACAATTTGGAAGGGTATCCGGACAGCATCAAGTTTTTACAGAGGAATAATGAATGGAGCAGTGACGCGCTGATCCTCTCCGATATAATTTCCTGTGCCGAAGAGTATCGTCCTGCCATTGAAGGTTTGTTGGAACCCTATTTGAATTATTATGTGGTTGATTCGCTTCCTGCGGCATTAAAAGCCGTTTCTCTCTTGGATGAACATAAAAAAGGGAAAGCTAATTTCTTTCTGTCAGATCAGTTTAAACAGACGGATACTCATTCTCAAATTACTCTGCCTGACGGTATGGTAGCCGCATTAGATGTGGTGGAGACGGATGACAAATACAAAGGACTTGCAGAATATTTACTGGGAAAGGTGATCATTGCAGAAAATGTTTCCGGTATAGATGGACTATTATTGAATGATCCTGACAAAATATTTTTGGAGAAGACGGGGAAACTTTATCGCAGTCAATATCGTATCGGCGGGGGGTACGGCGGTGTTTTTGAAGGGAAGAAATTGGGGCGGGCCAAGAATTTGGAAAAGTTAAAAACACAGATCACAGCCTTGGAAAGCGAAGTCAGCGTGCTGAACCTGCAAATAAAACAAAGGCACGAAGAAGTCCTGGGCTTTAATAATGAATTGAATGAAAAGCGTCTGAATGAGATGCGGGAGAAGGTAAACCAGTCCCAGAATAAAGTATTTGCCCTGCAAAACCGCATAGAGAACTTCAAACTTCAGACCAACGCTAATGAAAACAGGTTGACCGAAATGCGGCAGGCTTTGGATGACAATCGTTATCAGGCTCAACATCTGCGAACCGGACTGGAAGAATTGACCGGTAGAATGAGTGATTCCAAAGAGGCTATTGAAACAGCAGAAAGAGAGTATCAGGATGCGGAACATCAATATAATGCCGAGAATGCAGAGTTCAATAATCATAATCTGCAATGTACGCGCCAGCAAAGCAGGGTACAGGCATTGAAGCAGGAACTGGAGTTCAAGCATACCCAACTGAATGAACTAAAAGATCAGGTCACATCCAGCAACGCCGCCTTGGAGGCTACTTCTGAAGGCATCCGCCTGGCGGAAGCTGATATTCAGAAAATTGCCGGTGAATTGGTGGATCTTTTCCGCAAACGGGAGGGAGATGAAAAAATACTGAATGAAAAAGACCAGGAATATTACAATACCCGCAATCGGGTGAATGAAATGGAAAGCGCCTTGCGATTAAAGCAACGGAATAAGGAACAGGTAGAGCAGCTTTTAAATTCCATTAAAGAAAAAACCAATGAGCTGAAATTGCAGCTTGCCGGCATGAAGGAAAGATTGCAAGTGGAATTCAGGGTAAACATAGATGATATTATTGATGAAGCGCGGACAGGAGAAGATAAGGTGGAAATATTGCAGGAAAATGCGGAAAGGATGAAAAAGCGGCTGGAAAATATGGGGGAGATCAATCCGACTGCCATTGAGGCTTTCCAGGAAATGAAAAAACGTTTTGACTTTATCACAGAACAAAAGGACGATTTAGTGAATGCGCGGGATTCTCTGAAAGCCACGATCAGCGAGGTGGAGACGACTGCTAATCAGAAATTCCTGGAAACGTTTAACCGAGTGAAAGAAAACTTTATACGCGTATTTAAAACCTTATTTACTGAGGAAGATGAAGCGGATATGGTATTGTCGAACCCTGATGATCTGGCGGAAACAGGAGTTGATATCATTGCCAAGCCAAAAGGAAAGAGGCCTACCGCTATCACTCAATTATCCGGTGGGGAAAAAACATTAACAGCCACTGCGTTGCTATTTGCAATCTATCTGATAAAACCGGCTCCTTTCTGTATTTTAGATGAGGTGGATGCGCCTTTGGATGATGTGAACGTGGAGAAATTCACCCACATGATCCGAAAATTTTCGGAGAACTCTCAGTTCATCATCATTACGCATAACAAAATGACCATGTCTGCCGTGGATGTTATTTATGGCGTCACCATGCAGGAAGCTGGTGTCAGCAAACTTGTTCCGGTGGATTTTAGGAGTCTGAACTGATTCTGTTTCGGGTTTGGAGTTCATTGTTTTGGGTTTATTGTTTTATTGCTTGATTGTTTGAAAGGAATTCTCATGGCTCGTCACAACGATATAGGAAAGGTAGGGGAAGAAATAGCAGCAAAGCACTTGCAGGATAAAGGTTTTAAGATTTTATCACGTAATTGGCGGATAGAAAAATGGGAAGTAGATATCATTGCAGAAGATAATGAAGAGCGTATTTTTGTGGAAGTAAAAACCCGCTTTTCAGAAGATTACGGGAATCCCGCCGATGCGGTTACTAAAAAGAAACAACGATACCTGATCAGCGCGGCGAATTTATATGCAAACCAAAACAATTACGAAGGTAAAATGCGTTTTGACGTGGTTTGCGTTTATTTGGAGAAAGGAAAGAAAGCCATTGTAGAACATATTGAGGAGGCGTTTTATTGATCACCCATCAATCGCTTTCAAAATCATATTATCAATATGGTTGAACAGGTGTGTCGGCTGAAATGTACGCCATCCCTCATTTTCAATGAGATGAACATAATTGTCCAAATGGGCGTTTTTAAATTCCAATGCCGTTTGGTCCGGCATATTCAACGCTACAATCCAACCGCCGTTTTCCAGAATATCATCCCGCCATTCTTCGTAATAACAATCATCCGAACTGTGAAAATTGAGGACGTTCTCAGCGATAAGTATGAATTTATTGATCTCTCTGGCTATGAGGAAATCTATGACTTCCCTCTTTAATGTCATGATATCATTTTCGATACAATCGTTCCATTCACCGATCATTTCAATAATGGCAAATGAATAGTGGTAGTCGGAATAAAGGATTTTTAAATACAAATTTTCGGAGCCAAAATCATCCCATTGCGGGTGGATGAAATAGTTGTATATGGTGTGCGTATAAGCAAACTCGTTATATTCTCTGCCATAAAAAGGCGAGTGTTCATCTTCCTCTGAAATATACAGGTGTCTCCAGTTATAAAAAGGTTCAATGTCTTGCATGACCAGCCTCCTCTCTTCATATACCGGCAAGGTAAAAAGTTTTTTTGAGAAAATGCAATCATCCGGTCACTTTATCTTCTTTTAGTCCTTCCGTAAAACTATCAATCACTTTTTTAACACTTCCTTTTTTTAGTAAGAGCTTTTTAGCTTCTTCATAATTTTTCAGGCCTGTTTTTTCCATTACCATACGAACGCCTCTGTCCACTAATTTTTCATTGCTCAGTTGCATGTTCACCATTTTGTTATCTTCCACGCGTCCCAACTGGATCATCACGGTGGTAGAGATCATGTTCAGTACCAGCTTCTGGGCTGTCCCGCTTTTCATACGCGTGCTCCCGGTAATGAATTCGGGACCGACCGTTACCACAATCGGGAAATCGGCACGTGCTGAGATGGGAGCGCCCGGATTACAAGTGATGCTGCCTGTCTGGATACCATGTTTTCTGCATTGTTTCAGCGCGCCTATCACGTAGGGAGTGGTACCGCTTGCGGCAATGCCTATTACTACATCCTTATTACTTACATGATGCTTTTGGAGATCTTTCCAGCCCTGTTCGGTACTGTCTTCCGCGAATTCTACTGCTTTGCGGATGGCCGAGTCGCCTCCTGAAATAATGCCGATCACCAAATCGAAAGGGACACCGAAAGTGGGCGGACATTCGGAAGCGTCCACGATACCCAGCCTGCCGCTGGTGCCGGCGCCGATATAAAAAAGCCTTCCGCCGGCAAGCATTTTATCCACTATAGCGCTTACTAGTTTTTCAATCTGAGGAATCGCCTTCTCTACTGCTTCCGCAACTGTTTTATCCTCATCGTTGATATGAGTCAGTATTTCGATAGTGCTCATCTTTTCCAGATGACGATATGGCGATGGTAGTTCAGTGATCTTCTCAAACATATTCTCAGGCGAAAAGAATGAATTATGGTTTTGGAGGCAAAGGTAAAAAACGTTTCTGAGCCTTACAGGGAAATCTTTGTGTTTAATGAATGTTCATTTCTGCTTCATGATAGCAGATAAGTCCTTTAATAGGCGCTTTCAGAATATTTCCCGGAGTCATTCCGTAAGTATCACACAATTCCAGGATCACGTCCTTATATGCCCATGCCACTCCTCCTGTAAAATGTACGGGATATTCCCAACTGCCTGCGTATTTGCAAATATGATAAAAAAAGAAATCATTCAACCCGTCTTCCAAGATATTTTCAATCATATAATGTCCCCTGTTTTCATAGAGAAAATAGGAAAATGAAGCCAGGTAGCGGTTAGGATAGGGTTTTTTATATACGTTCAGCAATATTTCCTCCTTTGTGGTATTGAATTTTTTTTCAAACAGTGATTTCAGTTCTTCATCAAAAGTCTGGTATAAATAATATTGTATAACTTTTTTCCCCAGGACAGCCCCGCTTCCTTCATCCCCTAAGATAAACCCAAGTCCGGGATTGTTTCTGACAATTTTGCTTCCATTATAATAGCAGGAATTAGAGCCTGTGCCCAGAATACAGGCAATCCCCTGCTCATGTCCGCATAGCGCCCGGGCTGCCCCCATCAGATCGTGAGTGACATAAGCCTCGCTGTTGCCAAAGGTATTTTCCAGTATGCTCTTAAATAGCCGGGCATTTTTGGGGTCTGCCAATCCGGTACCGTAAAAATATACTTCGGATATATCCGTAGCTTTCACTGTCAAAACAGGCAGTAACTCTTTTTCAAGAGCTACTTTTATCTGGTCTTTTGTCATGAAGTAGGGGCTGATACCCTGGGTCTCCGTCATCTGTTTATTGTGGGAAGATAACAGACACCACGACGTCTTGGAAGAGCCGCTGTCCGCGATAAGGATATATCTATTTTTCATAAAATGAAATTCATTTCGGCATGATATTTTGAGGAGCCTAATAAAGGAACAAACCAGTCGAGTATTGTACGTTGAACATGGGTTATTGAAAATTTCCAGATTATTCCTTTATTACATTTATCTCAAAATTTTAATGCTTTAAAATATGATTTAGCAGGTATCATAACCTTTTAGTCAGAAGCAGATGATTTATATTACTTTTGCGCATTCTCAAAGTAAAGATATATGCAAATAACGATAGTTCCATGAGTGAGCCGAAGAAAAAGATAAAAGTTTTTTATCCCTTATTATTTTCCATGTTCCTCGCCATTGGTGTATTCCTGGGGTTTAGGTTGCGTGATCTTCAGGGCTATAAGCATGCGTTTATTTTGAGTCCGGGACGCGAGAGCACTATCCAGGAAATCCTTAATTTGACAAGGATGAAATATGTGGACAGTGTGAATGAACGAGCATTAAAAAATGACGCCGTTCAGGCTATTCTCGCCCATCTGGATCCTCACTCCACATACATTCCCCCTGCTGATCTGGCCCAGGTAAATGAGAGCCTGGGAGGCAGCTTTCAGGGGATCGGTGTGGAATATATTATGCTGAAAGATACGATCAATATTACCGATGTTATTCCCGGCGGCCCTTCCGCATTGGCAGGACTGGAGATTGGGGATAAATTTTTAAAAGTGAATGATTCGCTGGTGGCAGGAGTACATATTACTACTGGCCGTATTAAAGATTTACTGCGAGGTCCGAAAGGAAGCAAGGTAAATATTTCAGTTTTGAGGGGAGATAAAATATTGCCTTTTTCCATTACGAGGGCGCTTATTCCTTTACCCAGCATAGATGCGGCTTACATGATCACTCCTGATATAGGTTATATCCGGATAAACAGGTTTGCAGCCAATACCTACCCGGAGTTTATGGAAGCCATGCTTAAGCTGCAAAAGGATGGGCTTAAAAAGCTGATTGTGGATCTTCGTCAGAACTCCGGCGGCTATTTGGATGCTGCAGTCAATGTGGCCGATGAATTCCTCAGTGATAATAAGCTGATCGTTTATACGCAAGGCAAACATTATCCGCGAACGGATTATACCTGCAGCAAACCGGGTGTTTTTGAAAAAGGTCCGTTGGCAATCCTGGTGGACGGAGGCACCGCATCTGCCAGCGAGATCCTCGCGGGAGCTGTCCAGGATTGGGACAGAGGCACCATTATCGGACGCCGTACTTTCGGTAAGGGATTAGTGCAGGAACAATATAATCTTGACGATGGGGGTGCATTGAGGTTGACGGTAGCACGGTATTATATTCCGTCCGGAAGAAGCATTCAGCGTCCTTATACCGGCAACCGGTCTGCTTATTTTGACGACATTATTGAACGTTATGTACATGGGGAATTAACCCACGCAGACAGCATTCATTTCGAGGATACTGTCCATTATTATACCAAAATAAAGCATCGCCGGGTTTACGGAGGGGGGGGGATTATGCCTGATATTTTTGTTCCCATTGATACCACCCGGTTGGATACGGTCATGCTCCTGTTGTATTCCGGGAGCACTATTTTTGATTTTGCATTTCAATATTATAATCAACACAAGGACGATTTCAAAGTGTATAATACAGCAGAGGACTTTGCAAAAAATTATAAAGTTACTCCGGAGCTTTTACATTCATTTCAACTATATGCTGCCGGCAGGGGGATAAGTAACATAAAACATCTGAATGCGGCTGATGAGCGGGAAATAATCCTCAGGATGAAAGCTTATTTGGCCAGGGAGATATGGCAATTAAAAGGTTATTATATGGTCATGAACAGGAACGACAACGTAGTTGAAAAGGCCTTGCAGGAAATGGGAGAATGACCTTATATCTCCTTTAAGGGATACAGATAATTTGATCTTTTCAGTACATTTACCCGGTGAAAATGATATTTTTTGGGAAGCAGATAAAGAAAGGTTGAAGAGGATGCACATTATATCCATATCTCATGAAATTTAATCCACGGATCGTATATTTCTTCCTGGCAGTAAGCATTGCTATAGCAGCATTTTCCGGCTTCTCTTACAGGGCCGATGTAGAAAGTGGCACGGATTATCATCACTTCAACCAGCTTGTCAATCAGCAAATTGAAAAGGTCTCCGGTTCTGTTTTACAAATGGAGTCTGGATACAGAGGATACATTATAACGGGGTTTCCGTCTTTTAAGAAATCCTTTTTGCTGACAGCCGATCAGGTGATAGGGCAGTTAGATACACTCAGGAATTTAACCTCCGGTGATATAATCCAACAAAAAAATATAGACACGCTTTCGGGATTAATTCAGGAAAAAATATCTTTCGGGAAGAGGTTGGTGAACTTAAGGGATAGTTCAATTCAGGATGTCATTTCCCTTTCACTCGGCGGATCGGGAGTTCGCCTGATGGACAGTATTCAAGGCAGGATTGGCCTGATGTTGCAGGAACAGGATGTATTGTTGAAATTGAGAGTGGCAGCATATAAAAAATCAGAGCGGAATTCTTATCTTATCGGGGGTTATAGCCGAATTTGTGTCATTATCTTATTCGTAGTGCTTTTGTTCCGTTTGAATAAGGATATGCGTTTACGGAAAAAAGCAGAATCGGAAGCTAAGATTAATGAGGAGAAATATAAACGGCTGATAGAGGATGCGCATGTGGTCATGTTTTCCTCAGATATCAATGGTTTTTTTACATTTATCAGTGACAGGGTACTATTACTAACGGGATATGCCAAGGAA
This sequence comes from Chitinophagaceae bacterium, assembly GCA_004322015.1. Lineage (GTDB taxonomy): Bacteria > Bacteroidota > Bacteroidia > Chitinophagales > Chitinophagaceae > FW021-bin31. The sequence goes on along the minus strand of SCQT01000142.1, from coordinate 11,379 downwards.
GAACTATTGGGCAAATCCTTTGAAATCCTGGTGAAGGATGATTGGATAGAAAAGGTCAGGGATCACTACAGTGAGCAAATGAAGCAGAGGACACCTGAAACATCTCTTGAATTTCCCATTTTTACTAAAGAGCGAGACATAAAATGGGTAGAACAGATGGGCGTCATCCGTTATGATGAATTTGGCAAATTAACAGGTATGCAGTTTATCGTAAAGGATATTACGGATCAAAAACGCATCCAATTGGAACTGGAGAGATCTGAAGTGGAACGAAAGGAGTACCAGCAACGTTTGCAATCCATTCTTGATAATTCCACTTCTCTCATTTATATGAAAGACACGCAGGGAAGGTATTTATTTGTCAACAAAAAATTTGAATCGGTATTCCAGGTTACCCTGGTAACGCTCAGGGGAAAAACGGATTTTGAATTACATCCTGAAGAAGCTGCAAAACGATATACGTTGGCTGATAAATGGGTGCTTGAAAATAAAAAACCCAAGGAGGCTCAGGAAGTCATTTCACAGCCGGACGGTGATCATCATTATGTGATAGTGAAGTTCCCGTTATATAATATTTATCATGTGGTAGAAGGGGTATGTGGAATTGCCACCGATATTACCACCAGGGTTCAATATGAGCAGGAATTAATTGAAGCGCGTAAAGTTGCAGAACAGGCGGAGAAGTTTCAGGAACAATTCCTTGCCAATATGAGCCACGACATCCGTACCCCGTTGAATGGAATTGTCGGTATGACAAATTTACTATCGGGAACAAATCTCAACGGCGAACAGAAGGAATTTATTGATGCCATCAAACAATCATCAGATACCTTAATGGTATTGGTAAACGACATTCTTGATCTTTCCAAAATTAAAGCCGGCAGGCTGGGTATCGAAAGCATTCCTTTTGACATCCGGGAACTTATTACAAGGTCAGTATGTACACTGAAGCAAAAGGCTGAAGAAAAAGGCCTTCAGTTTATCATTTCCATTGAACCGGATATACCCATAACACTCACGGGTGATCCTCACCGGTTAAGCCAGATATTGATCAATTTAATTAGCAATTCTGTCAAGTTTACAGATGAGGGGGGAGTAATTCTGTCATTGAGGATCGCAGAAAAAGAAGCGGATAAAGTACAGATCTGTTTTTCAGTAAAGGATACCGGCATAGGGATCGCTAAGGATAAACTGGGTATGATCTTTGAAAACTTTACTCAAAGTAACAGTGATACATCAAGAAAATACGGCGGGACCGGCCTCGGATTAGCCATCGTAAAGCAATTGGTATCATTACAAGGGGGGGAGATACACGTGGAAAGCGGATTGGGTAAAGGAAGCAGTTTCCAGTTTACCATACCTTATCTTATTCCCCCTGATGACGATCCCAATTTTCTAAAGTCGGAAGATCCCGGCAGGCATATTGACACAAGAGACTTAAGTAACTACTGCTTACTGGTTGCTGAAGACGACCGTGTTAATCAGAAAGTTATACAATATACTCTTAAAAGGGCAGGGGTATGTACCGATATAGTTGAAAACGGGAAAGAAATGATCGTCTTATTACAATCAGGAAAAAAATACGATCTTATTTTATCGGACATTCACATGCCTGAAATGGATGGATATGAAGCGGCAAAATATATTCGTCATGTGCTGAAAATAGGAATACCCATATTAGCCATGACAGCTACTGTTTTAAAAGAGGAAAAGAATCTGTGCCTCGAAGCCGGAATGAATGATTATATAACCAAGCCTTTTTCGATTGATGAACTGATTGAAAAAATCAGTTATTATGTAAAGGATGAAAAAGGAACTCGTTCTCTGAACGAAACGGAGGTCAATAAGCCCTCTGCCGGAAAATTATATGATCTCAGTTATCTCAAAGAGTTGGATGACCCGCTTTATCTTAAAGAAGTCCTTACTATGTTTTTAAACGACATACCGAAAGCTCTTCATGAAATCAAAGAAAATACCCTGCTGCAGCAATGGGCTGAGGTAAATACCCAGGCTCATAAAATGAGAAGTTCGCTCGGGATGTTGCAAATAAACGATTTGTTGGATGCCATCACAACCATTGAGCGCAACGCTAAAGCAGGTACAAACCTGGATGCTATGCAGGGACTTGTGGAACGTGCACTCATACTTTTTGATAAGGTTCAGCCATTGCTGGAAGAAGAACGCAATAAGTTATAACCTGAGGTCAAACCTTTTCAAATACTTTTATAATCATATCGGATATGATCTGCATTCTATAACCATATCGCAGGTAACCATGAAAAAACGTTTATTCCTCATAACGCTGTTATCTTCTTTTTTTGTGTCTTATCATGTGACGGCCCAGGAACAGTTAAGTGCTGATGAACTTTTCCAACAGGCCCGTAAAGCTGCTTTTGATAAAAAGAATTATCCTGAAGCCATTATGCTGAGTAAGGAAGCCCTTCGGAAAAGCCCCGATTATCCTGATATCGGGATATTTCTTGGCAGGCTTTATACCTGGAGTCATTTCGCAGACAGCGCAAGAGAGCAATTGAGTGATGTCTTACTACACCATCCCGATAATGAAGATGCAGCCGGTGCTCTTACAGATCTTGAATATTGGAATGGTCATGATACAACCGCACTGCGGTATTGCGAACAGGGCTTGCAATATCATCCTCATTCGCAGGGGCTGTTGTTGAAAAAGGCGCGGATACTCAATCACATGAGAGAATATCATCAGGCATATACGATAGCCAATGATCTTTTAAAAATAAATCCCAAAAATGCAGAAGCCGGATCGCTGGCGGAAAGCATAAAAAATAATGGCAGTCCTAATAAATTAGGTGTCAGCTATGATTATGTCCATTTTAGTAAAAATTACCCGAGTTCAACGCCCTGGCAACTGGTAAGCATAGATTACAGCCGGTCCACGAAAGCCGGCTCCATTATCGGTTGGGTCAATTACGCTAACCGTTTTAAGATGAATGGCATACAGGCGGAAATCAATGCTTACCCACATATTTCCAAAATATTCTACTGCTATCTGGATGCCGGTTATTCCAATAATCTGCCGGTCTTCCCCACCTGGCGTGGTGGCTTTTCCTTGTACGCCAATTTACCGGGAAGTTTCGAAGGGGAAGCAGGATTTCGTTATTTGTATTTTTCAACCGCTACCTGGATATATACCGCTTCGGTGGGAAAATATTATAAGAACTGGTGGTTTAATCTGCGGACATATCTGATCCCTGATAATTCGGGGCTTTCCAATTCCTATACGCTCACAACCAGGTATTATTTTGGCGGTGCGGATGACTACATTGCCGGGGCCATAGGCACAGGTATTTCACCTGATGACAAGGCAAACAGCATCCAGCTTTCTGACAAGAAACTGATGGCAAAAAAAGTTTCAGTCGAATACAGGCGTACCTTTCATGACCTGAATATATGGTACATATCGGGCACTTATATCCAGGAGGATCTATCTGTCGGCACAAAAGGCAATCAGTTTGATATCGGCATCGGTTATCAGCGAAGATTCTGAGTCACTTTATTTTATGGATACCTGTGGTGTTTATTATAATAAATCAGATAGCAGAACTTTCCTGGCCGGTAATCTGGCTAAATGGGATCTCGTAAATTCTCCGATCAGTTCCTTAGGTCCGGACAACATGTTTTCACAAAAAGTATCTGTCAAATTTTATTTATATTTTGCTTAAAATAATTGAAAAATTGGCAAATTGTAATTTTATCTCTACCTTTCAACAGAATTTGATCCCTTAAAATCAATATCTTAATAATAATGAGAATTTTGGTGGCTGAAGATGAGCCGATCCTGCTTAAGACTATTCATTTGAGGCTGATTAAAGACGGACATGAAGTGATTAATGCGGCGGATGGTAAACAAGCTATACAGGAAATAAATGATAAAGGACCTGACTTGGTGATCACCGATATTATGATGCCCTTCTCATCCGGGCTGGAAGTTTTAAACTGCGCCAAGCAAAATATCCACAAAAAAATACGTGTTATTATGCTGACCGCTATGGGGCAGGAGAACATGGTCATAGAGGCGTTTAAGTTGGGTGCGGACGATTATGTTACCAAACCATTTAGCCCCAACGAATTGGCGATGCGTGTGAGGCGATTTGAATTAAATAATGCGGTCAGGCCTTAAATTTTCTATTCCATGCAGGTGAAATTCATCGGGATCCATTTGCTGATAACGCTGACTGTAATTTTTCTTATGGCCATCCTGCTGATTATTCTTTCCACATTTTTTTATCTTTTATATAAAAGAAAAAGGTCAAAGCAGCGGGATGACCTGCAAAGGTTATTTTATTTGCTGATTGGAAAAGTTATTTTTAATGAGACTGTTATTTCTGAAAAAGGCGAAAATAATAAGCGGATCATCATCCCGCGGAAGTTTCAAAAGAAGCTCAAAAAGCGGTATGCCCGCCAGGTGATGAAAACAGTTATTCTCGATTCGAAAAATAATCTTACGGATGCTTATGGAGAAAACCTAAAGATCCTTTATAATCAGACCGGATTAAAGAAAGATGCCTTGAGAAATCTTTATTTCGATAGCAGATGGTATCTTAAAGCAGACGCCATCCAGGAATTGTCCCGTATGCAACAAGCAGATTGCCTGCATCATATATACAGATATGTCAATCATAAGAACAGATATGTACGCATGGAAGCCGAGTCGGCTATGATTAATTTATGGGGCTTTCGCGGTCTGCGTTTTTTAAATTTTATCGCTTATCCAATATCAGAATGGCAGCAGATCAAGTTATTGCGACAATTAGCTCACTTTAAATATGAGGAATTTAAGGGTATCGAGAAATGGCTGCGATCCTCCAATGACTCAGTTGTCATATTTGCGCTGAAATTAGTAAGGGTCTATCATCGTTTCGAGTTGTATGATGCAGTAAAAGAGGTTCTTCTGCACCCCTGTGCGGACGTCAGAAAGAACTGTATTATTACGCTGCGGAATATTTACAGGGAGGATACGGCTTTGCTGCTGATAAAAAATTACGATCAGGAAGGCAGGGACTGCAAATTGGCCATTTTGGATGCCATGTCAGAAGCGGGTACGGAAGATGTGATACCTTTTCTAATGGAAGAAATAGAGCATGGGGATGATGAATATAAGTTAAAGGCGGCTAATGCGATTATGGTTGTTAAAAGAGGAGAAGGATTACAGTTACTTAAGTCTCAGCCTTTCGCGGGATCATTCCCCTGGAATGAAATTATTGTTCAACTTAAAGGAGAGGAGGCAGGATGAGCTGGCAAACAATTGTACTGAATCTGCTTATTTATGGTTTTCTTGCCTATTCTATTGTCATCATCTCATTTTATATTTTCATAGGTATTTATTCCGTGGGTGAAACCATAAAATATATGCATAAAAACAGCTTTGTGGATTATCGCTTATTAGCGGTTTCTCCCGAAGCGCCGGCGTTCAGTGTGATTGCCCCCGCCTATAATGAAGGGGTCACTATTATAGAAAATGTGCGATCCTTATTGTCCATCTATTATAACGAGCTGGAATTAATTATCGTCAATGACGGAAGTAAAGATGATACGCTTCATAAGCTGATTGAAGCGTATGATCTGGAGAAATGTGCTTTGTTTGTCAATGTTCGGATCCCGGTGAAGCCTGTACGGGGGGTTTACAAAAGCCGGAATCCGGTGTTTCACAAACTAATAGTGGTGGATAAGGAAAACGGCGGCAAGGCGGATGCATTAAATGCCGGATTAAATATGGCCGCTCATGAGCTGGTGGTTTGCATTGATGTGGATTGTGTCCTTGAGCAGGATGCTTTATTGAAAATGGCAAAACCCTTTCTAGAAAATCCTCAAATAAACATGATTGCGGTAGGGGGGGTAGTGCGTGTGGCCAATTCCTGTAAAATTGAAAACGGAAGGCTTGTAAAAGTCGTTTTACCTGAATCGTGGATCGCCCGGTTCCAGGTATTAGAGTATATGCGTGCTTTCCTTTTAGGACGCATGGCATGGAGCCGCCTGAACGGGTTATTGCTGATATCGGGCGCTTTCGGCGCTTTCAAGCGTCAGATAGCAATTGCTTGCGGGGGATACAGCACAAAAACAGTGGGGGAGGACATGGAACTGGTTGTCAGGATGAGAAGGTTCATGGAGGAAAAAAAGGAACCGTATAAAGTAGCATATATCCCTGATCCGCTTTGCTGGACTGAGGTACCCACTGATATGAAGATATTAGGGAGACAGCGTAACCGCTGGACAAGAGGCACTATAGAGACCCTTTGGCGTCACAAAAGATTATTTTTCAATCGCCGCTATGGCTTATTAGGGATGCTTAGTTATCCTTACTGGTTCTTTTTTGAATTTTTAGCGCCGTTACTGGAAGGCTTTGGTTTCATTCTTATTATTATTTTTGCCCTGTCCGGCCTTATTAACTGGATTTTCTTTCTGAGCATGTTATTCTTTATTCTTTCCTTTGAATTCTTATATTCTGCGTTCGCTATCCTGATGGAAGGTCTTACTTATAATCAATATCCCGGTGGAAGAGATACCGTCAGGCTGTTGTTCACTGCATTTATAGAGCCTTTTGTTTACCATCCGCTGGTAGTTTGGTTTGCTGTAAGAGGAAACATAGATCTGTGGCGCAGGCAAAGCGGGTGGGGGGAAATGACAAGAAAAGGATTTCAGTCCACTCCAAAAATGTTTTAATGCTTTTTTATTGCAGCATTGATTTTTTCTTTGGTGCTGTCCACTGCTGTATTAATAGATTGCTTCACAGAGTCGGCGCCGCTTTTTACGGCTGATGTTGCCTGGTCAACCATCGAATCCAGGGCAGCGCCTGTTTCAGCGCTATTTTTGGAATTGTCCCGGCTGTGGCAGGATATCATGATGAACATAAAGCTGATAACGCCTAATGCGCAAACTTTCCTGAGCATAAGATTGATTTTAGTTTATGTTGGATACAAAGATATTATTACCCGTGCGGAATTCAAAATCATTTCTCTCTGAAGAATAATCTGACAGGAACGCCACTAAAGACAAAATGAGCCCGTAACTGGTTCTCCAAATAATTCTTATAAGGGGTCTTAATATCTTTCGGATGATTGCAGAAAAAGGCGAACGAAGGAACTGTGGTGGGCAATTGTGTAACATATTTGATCCTGACTGCGTACCCTCTGACCATAGGCGGGGGATAACGTTCAATCACCTTCAGCATGACATCATTTAATTTAGAAGAAGATAATTTTTGCTTACGATGTTCATAGACTTCTAGCGCCGTTTCCATCGCCTTGAAAACACGTTTTTTTTCTGTGACGGAAGTAAAAATGACAGGCACATCCGTGAAAGGCGCTAACTTTTCCTTTAATGTCTTTTCAAATTGGCCGGCTGTATTTGTTTCTTTTTCTATTAAATCCCATTTATTCACCAATAGAACAATTCCTTTCCCTTTATTCACTGCCAGACTGAAAATATTCAGGTCCTGCGCCGTAATACCTTTTTCGGCATCTATCAACAACATGCAGACGTCTGCTTCATCCATGGCTTTGATGGCACGGATAACCGAATAAAATTCCAGATCCTCATGCACTTTGTTTTTTCTCCGGATACCGGCAGTATCAATCAGAATAAAATCTTTTTGAAAAAGTTTATACCGGGTATGAATGGTATCACGGGTAGTGCCCGGGATATCTGATACAATATTTCTTTCTGATCCCACCAGCATGTTCAGCAGAGAAGATTTACCCACATTAGGTTGACCGATAATGGCAATTCGCGGAAGGTTCACCTCATCCGTATTTTCCACCCTGTCTTCGGGGATATTAACAGCAACTGCATCTAATAATTCGCCGGTACCGCTGCCTGAAATGGAGGAAAGAAAAAAGATATGTTCAAAACCTAACGAATAAAATTCAGATGCATCCAGTAATCGTTGATGATTATCCACTTTGTTCACGACTAACAGCACCGGTTTGGTAGTCCTGCGTAATAAATTGGCCATTTCCTCATCCAGTCCGGTAATACCTGTAGTCACATCACACATAAAAATGATAAGGTCTGCTTCATTTATGGCTATCTGGACCTGCTTCCTGATTTCTTTTTCAAAAACATCTTCGGAATGAGGTACAAAACCTCCCGTATCTACTGCATTAAAAGTTTTCCCGTTCCAGTCTGCAATACCATATTGACGGTCACGGGTGACACCGCTCACATCATCCACAATGGCTTTACGCTCCCCCAGCAGGCGATTGAATAAAGTAGATTTCCCCACATTGGGCCTTCCTGTAATGGCCACGGTAAATCCGGACATGAGTAGTTTTTGATGATTTTATAAAAAAAGAAAGCCAACATAGTATGTATGCCGGCTTTTTAGTAGCGAGGAGTGGATTCGAACCACTGACCCCCGGGTTATGAGCCCGATGAGCTACCTCTGCTCTACCTCGCAATGAAGGTGCAAAGGTAATGCATTCATATTGTTCTCCCAAATCTTTTAAATCATGAATTACTGTTGTATATTTTATATTTATATGACCCTTAAGACTGCAGTTTCTTAATTTTGCACGCTGGATAAAATTATGATCTCTGTCACTAAAATATTCCACTTCGAAATGGGCCATGCCATTAATGGGTATGAAGGGAAGTGTAAATACATACATGGACATTCCTATACATTGCATGTGACTGTAGCTACAAAGAAAATGGGTAATGAACCGCTGCCATCGCCCGGGTTTGTGATTGATTTCAAGGGATTGAAGAAAATAGTGAATGAAAAAGTGATCAGCCGGCTCGATCATTCTCTGATACTTAGTGAAGAATATATAAAAAAATATCCCGATTTATCACAGGGACAAAATTTAATTGTCTGGCCTTATGAGCCAAGCGCGGAGAATATCCTTTATTTCATAAGATGCGAGTTACAGGATTCCCTTTCAGGAAATTATACTATTATCCGGCTCCGGTTATGGGAAACCGCCGATTCTTTTGCGGAATGGGAGGATGCAGGCAGGTATGCTGGTTCTTAGGGAATAAGAAATTGATTATAAACGATTCCTTAATCGAAAATTTTACCTGCATTTAGAATATTATGGGGGTCAAATACTTTTTTTATCCCCCGCATCAACTGAAAGTGCGTGTCGTTCATTACAATGTCCATATAGCCTTTTTGCACCAGTCCGATGCCGTGTTCCGCGCTGATAGTCCCTTCCAGATCTTTCACTAACTTAAACAAGGCACGCAGGCTTTTAACCATTTCCGGATCTTCCCGGCTGTTGGCGGTGCCTTCCTTTTTAATACGGATATGCAGGTTGCCGTCGCCGGCATGCCCGTAACACACTGCATGGAACCCGTATTGTTCTCCCAATACTTTTACGCCTTTTATAAGCGCCGGCAGAGCCGCACGGGGCACTACCGTATCTTCCTCGATGGTGTAACCTTTTAACTTGACAGCCTCTGCCACCTTCCTGCGTAGCGCCCATAATGTGGCCTTTTGCTGCTCATCCTCTGCAAAATAAATTTCTCCGCAATCGTAATGGGTCAAAAGCTCGCTGATAGCCTCCATTTCTGTCATTAAAGTTTCCTGATGGTTACCGTCCACTTCAATGATTAAATGGGCTTTCGTCTCTTCTGTCAGGGGAATAGCGGTATTATTCGCCGTCCGAAACTCCGGATCACTCACGATTCGCAATGCATCTATTTCAATCAGTTCCAGAGCGCTTGGCGTAAAGCCTGCTTTAAATATGGCGCTTACCGCTTCACCGGCTTTTTCAAGAGAATGAAAAGGTACCAGCATCAGCAGGTCGTATTTGGGAAAAGGTATCAGTTTCAGCACTATTTTAGTGATGATAGCGAGGGTGCCCTCACTTCCAATAATTAATTGAGTCAGGTCATAGCCAGTTACATTTTTAAGCACATTAGCCCCGGTCCAGATAATAACACCGCCGGGTAATACCACCTCTAAGTTGAGCACGTAATCTTTTACCACCCCATATTTCACAGCCTTGGGACCTCCACTGTTTTCCGCTATATTGCCTCCTATTGAGCAGTACCCCCGGCTGGCAGGATCGGGAGGATAGAATAGCCCCTTAGACTTGACTGCATCCTGCAATACTTCCGTTATCACACCTGGTTCGGTGATTACCTGCAGGTTTTGTTCATCAATTTGAAGAATACTGTTCATTCTTTCGGTGGAGATCAGAATACCTCCCAAACAAGGCAGCGCTCCTCCGCTTAAGCCTGTACCGGCTCCTCTGGGTGTTACCGGAATATGGTCCTTATTACAGATTTTGAGAATTTCACTTATCTCAAAAGCGGTGCGCGGTTTTAGTACTGCCTCGGGTGGAAATGACAGCGCTTCAGTCTCATCATGCCCGTAATGAGTGCGGGTATCTTCATCATATAATACATAAGCATCACCGATAATTGTTTTAAACCGGCTGAGGTGTTGCTCTGTCACATAGGTTCTTTCCGTCATACCTCTCCTTATGAACTTTCCTGCAAAGTTCGGTAATTGGATTAATTTTTTAAAATATGTACATAAAGGAAAAACTGATCAATCTTATATATAAAAATGCCTGCTATCTTTACAAAATAAAACTTATTTATGGCTTACAAGGCAGGATTTGTCAATATTTTCGGGAAACCGAACGCGGGAAAAAGCACTTTGTTAAATGCATTATTAGGCGAGAAACTGGCTATTACTTCCCCCAAAGTCCAGACCACCCGCCATCGTATTCTGGGTATTCTGAATATGCCTGAAGTGCAGATCATTTTTTCCGACACGCCGGGTATTATCAAACCCGAATACAAGCTACATGAAAAAATGATGCAGGCCGTCAGATCCGCTGCTGAAGATGCGGATATAGCACTACTAATGATGGATGCAAATGACTCACCCGGTCAAATCGAAGAATTATTTACTTCCTTAAAACTCAAGGCGCCTAAAATATTAGTCATTAATAAAACAGACCTGGTCGGTAATGAAAGGTTACTTCAGATCAGAAAAAGTTTCACAAAGGGATCTTTCGCAGATATTGTAGAGATCAGCGCTTTGGAAAAAAATAATCTGGACATATTAATTAAAAGAATAGTTTCTCTTTTACCTGAAAGCCCGCCTTATTATCCCGAGGACATGCTGACTGAAAAACCATTGCGGTTTTTTGTGGCAGAATTGATCCGCGAAAAGATATTTATTCTTTATCAGAAGGAGATACCTTATCATACTACCGTGTTGGTCACCCAATTTGAAGAAAAAAAGACATTAACCAAAATTGTAGCCGATATTATTGTCCAGCGGGAAACACAAAAGGGAATTATTCTTGGAGAAAAGGGGAGAATGATCAGAGAGTTAGGAAGATTATCCAGGTTGGATATTGAATCTTTCCTTGGGCGGAAAGT
>SCQT01000298.1 GCA_004322015.1 Chitinophagaceae bacterium | reverse complement strand
CGACAGCGGACGCGTCAGGTGCTAAAGTAGCCCTGCGACACAGTGGCAGGGCTTGATCAGGCCAGCCATGTCGGAAAAGCGCAATCCGCGTCTTACCCTCGTGACGACACCTATCCGGAGACAAGCAAATGGATTTTCGCCTCAGCGAAGAACAACAGGCTTTTGTGCAGGCTGCGCGTGAATTTGCCCAGGGCGAGCTCGCCCCCCACGCTGCCCGATGGGACGAAGAACACATTTTTCCGCGAGAAGCCTTTGCCAAGGCCGGTCAGCTGGGTTTCTGCGCCATGTATGCGCCTGAGTCCATCGGAGGGCTTGGGCTACCCCGTTTGGATGCCACATTGGTGTTCGAAGAAATGGCGGCCGTCGACCCATCCACCACTGCATTCATTACCATCCATAATATGGCCACCTGGATGATCGGCAGTTGGGCGCAGGCAGAGGTGCGTGATCATTGGGGCCCCTTGCTGGCCAGTGGCGAAAAACTTGCATCCTATTGCCTCACCGAGCCCGCCTCCGGATCGGATGCCGCATCACTGTCCACCAGTGCCCGACGCGAAGGTGATCACTACATTGTGAATGGTGCCAAGGCGTTTATTTCGGGCGCTGGTGATACCGATGTCCTGGTGGTGATGGTGCGCACGGGCGGCCCGGGCGCTCGCGGGATCTCCGCTTTGGTGGTGCCGGCAGATAGTGATGGCATTACCTATGGCCGCAAAGAAAAAAAGATGGGCTGGAACAGCCAATCCACACGCCCCATTACCTTCGAAAATGTCCGTGTGCCGGTCATCAACCGATTGGGCGACGAAGGCGACGGTTTTCGGTTTGCCATGAAAGGCCTGGATGGCGGACGCATCAATATTGCTACCTGCTCGGTAGGGGCCGCACAAGGCGCCTAC
>SCQT01000141.1 GCA_004322015.1 Chitinophagaceae bacterium | reverse complement strand
AAAGAAGATAATGCTGTTTTTTTTACCGGACTGATTGCTTTTACACTTAAAGAAACACTGCCATATTTATCGCCTGCACAACGGATCGTTTGCGACACTATTATTCAGCGTGCCATTCACTCTTATGTTCATAACAGAAATAAAGACGGTCAGCCTACTTTTAATTTTTGGAGAACTGATCCGCCTCTCGTTTTCCCTAATTCGTGGTTCTTGAATCATTTCAACAATACCAATAACCTGCCGGATGATCTGGATGATACTTCCATTTTCTGGCTAAGCATGGATCCTTCGGACAGCCTTGCCAGGCGGATAAAAAAATTAATGGATCTGCATGCCAATGGAGAAACAAAGTGGATTCGAAACACCTATAAACAATACCGGCATTTGCGGGCGTATTCCACCTGGTTCGGAACAAAAATGCCTGTTGATTTTGATTTTTGTGTATTGTGCAATGTACTTTATTTCGTACATGCTTATCACTTGCCATTGGATGTGCATGACAGTGCTTCGGTTGAATTGCTGCGGAGAATGATCGTGGAGAGAGAATATCTGAAGCATCCTGCTTTTATTGCCCCTCATTATAACAGAACCCCTTCGTTAATATATCACGCAGCGAGATTACTTGGGCAGTTTTCCATTCCCGCACTGGATACACTCAAGCCTGATTTATTGAAAAGTGCTGAATCTGCATATAAGCATTCCCAGAATTGGCTGGATTCGGTCTTATTATCCACTGCCATTATGAGATTAGGCGGGGCTGCTGAGCCTGTGCCGCCTTTATATCCGGGAGTTCATCAATACAATCCCGCCTATTTCGTGGCAAGCTTTTCAGTCATTTTGCCGGGCATGTGGAAGAAAATGCTGCTGCCTGCTCAATGGATCAAATATTATTTTTCATGTCCTGCCTATCGCTATACCTTGTATCTGGAGAATCTGGTTGCGCGGGAAAAATATTTTTCCAATAAAAAAACCGTCAAAACAAAATATTGTCTTTATTTTTGACCCTTGGAATGCCACTTTCAGTCAAACATCTGCTCGGTATCAAAGACCTTACCCGCCAGGATATTGAGCTCATTTTTCAAACTGCCGATAATTTTAAAGAAGTTTTAAAGAGGCCTATTAAGAAGGTGCCTACCCTTCGGGATACCACTATCGTCAATCTTTTTTTTGAGAATTCTACCCGCACACGGATTTCCTTTGAATTAGCAGAAAAACGCCTTTCGGCTGACGTGATCAATTTCACCGCCTCAGCATCTTCGGTAAAAAAAGGGGAAACCCTGATAGATACGGTCAATAATATTCTGGCGATGAAGGTGGATCTGGTAGTGATGCGTCATTCCGCCTGTGGTGCTCCTCATTTTTTATCCAAACACATACAGGCAGCTATAGTAAATGCCGGAGACGGGATCAATGAACATCCCACCCAGGCATTGCTTGATTCTTTCTCGATCCGGGAGAAATTAGGTAGCGTGGCCGGCAAAAAGATCGCCATCGTGGGTGATATCACCCATTCCCGTGTGGCAATGTCTAATATTTACTGCCTTAAGAAGCAAGGCGCCGAAGTGACGGTGGCCGGGCCTCCCACCCTGATCCCCAAATACATGGGAGAAGCTATGGGCGTAAACGTAACCTATAATTTGCGCGAAGCGCTGGAATGGTGTGATGTAGCCAACGTCCTGCGTATTCAGTTGGAGAGGCAAAGTATGCCCTTGTTTTCTTCTCTGAGAGAATACAATCTTTTTTACGGCATCAGCCGCCAACTGCTGGATAGCCTGCATAAAGACATTATTATTATGCATCCGGGCCCGATTAACCGCGGGGTGGAACTCAATTCGGATGTGGCAGATTCAAAACAATCTATTATTCTTCAACAGGTAGAAAACGGAGTGGCCGTTCGTATGGCTGTTTTATATCTGATCGCCGGTCAAAAGACAGAGAACTGATACTATTTTATCTAATATTTATACTTATTTGCTATACAAGCTAAAATATTTACACCATTAGAAAGATAATGCATACCTTTGCGATTCAACCTTGAATAAACTTCTTTTCATGTGGTTTTGGTTTAACTGACCGGTTCTTAATGGACCGGTCTTTTTTTTAGGAAAGGATTTTCCCGCTGATCTTCCAGCATACAGAGGTAAAAATAAGCGCTCCAACGATATCAATTGTATAATGGGCATGCTGAAAGAGGAGCATCACTATTACAGCTGTCAACCCCGCTGCCAGGAATAATTTTAAAGTCTTCTTTTGTACTGCCAGCACCAGCATCAGCATGCACGCCGTATGCCCTGAAAAAAACAGATCTCTGGTAATGACCCTGCCATCATAAGCAAAATGTAACATAATCGGGTCTGCAAGCGGAATACATCCCTGCGGCGGCGCCATAGGTACAAGATAAAGTGTAAGAACTCTTAAAGAATAAACTAAAGCGAACGACATCAGGGTACGTAAAAATCTTTCCGGATAGCCAAGCAGGTATATAAATGTAGCCAAAACGCTTAAATAAATAACGGGAAATATCCAGGTTGAAAGGTCAACCGGCGGAATGACAGACAACAGAGGATCTGGTAAAAGAAAACCCTGGCGCTGATTAATATGAGGCAAGAACCAATTCAGAAAAATGACCAAAAAAATAAGATATGCAGGTGTGATGACAATCCAGGTAAAAAACCTTTTTTCAGCAGTCGCCTGTTTCCATTGAAGACCGATGGAAACTGCTGCATACCGATTATTTTTCTCACTAAAGGACATCCCTGCAGTATTTAGTCTTTTTTGCGGTATAAGGAAGCCATAATTTTTTCAATCCGGTTTTTCGATAAATGCTTAATTCCATAAGCCGCCAGCCTGTTAGGGAAACCCGGGATCACCTGTTTTTTCCTTTTAAAAAGTGCTTTCACGGCTATTTCTGCCACTTCTTCGGCTTGCATGGAAGTCTTTTTGGCAATTTTTTCCATGTGGTGCATTCCCGAAACTTCCACGAAATGGGTATCCACACTGCCTGGCGCCAGCAGGGTCACGTAAATATCAAGCGGCCTCAATTCTTCATGTAAGGCCCTGCTGAAAGTATTAACAAAAGCTTTTGATGCAGAATAAGCGCTCAGGGAGGGCATCGCCTGCAGGCCCGCCATGCTGCCTACATTTAAAATATATGCAGGGTTATTATTTTTTAAGTGGGGTAACATCAGATGGGTTAGATTAAACAATGTTTGCATGTTGATCTGCAACATTTTATCCTGGGCTTCCACTGTGAGTTCATGAAAATATCCCCATAATCCGTATCCGGCATTATTAACTATAACCTGCACTTGCCAATGATGAGCGTTTATCCATTCCACTACTTTTTCAGCAGCGGCCGGTTGGGTCAGATCAATAGAAAAATACTGGACATCAATCCCATACTTTTGTTTCCAAAAAGCCGCATTTTCCTGTAAAAGGCCCTCTGATCGCGCCACAATGAGCAGATCAAACTTCCTTTTAGCCAGACAGGTGGCAATAGCCTTACCTATTCCCTTACTTGCGCCGGTAACGAGAGCATAAGCCATAAAACATATTCTTGTTGTACCGGGTAAAGGTACACCACCAGGGCTTATTTAATGAACTTATTAAACTTATGGTAAATAGGCGTCGGGCTCCGGTGAGTCTTGGGATGATATTTTCCTTTAATAATGGGGAAATACATCACCCTTCTTTTGCTGGCTGCCCCCTGCAGGGTGGCCAATGCTACCCGGTGCCATAAACGCCCTGAATGTACGGTCAGATCGCCGGCAGATGCCTCTACGATAAACTCATCGGGATCTTCGGTGTTATCCACGAAATACTTTTTACGGAAAAGCATATCCGACAAACCTTTATTATGCGTGCCCGGAATAATACGAAGGCTCCCTTTCTCTTTAGGAGAATCATCTAAATAAATTCCCACATTGAGCATGGGGTTCAGCTTAAATTGGGTAAAAAGATCTCTCAATCCATCAGTATGCCAGCCCAATTTAGTGAAATTACTTTCACCGGTATTGACATAATGATTAATGACTAATCCGTCTTTTTCTGTTTCAGCAATCCGGGCGCCTTTTCCTAAAAAATGTTTCAGATGCTGAAGTCTTTCATCCTGCAATAAATGGTGGAGAAATTCATTTTGCAGGGAGGAAAAAGCAAAACGCTGCACTATAGGCTGCCCATTCTCATCTTTTCCATATTTAATGGGAATGCCATTTATTTTTTCAACGCTTGCATTAATCCACTCTTTTTCAATATCGGCTACTGCGTGTAAGGCGTCTTGTATTTGCTCAGGAGTCAGGTAGTTTTTGAAATGGATGAAACCGAATTCATCGAAAAAGGCTTTTTGTTCCGGTGTTATTCCTTCTTTACCCAGGACAAACTCTTTTGTTATATCCATGAATAGATATTTAAGGATGAAGTGATCATGATCACGTAAAAGTATAAATTAGTCCTCAAAAGTAATACAGTTTTCTGATTTTATCATTAAAAAAATATTGCAAAAATCCTGGAAGCGTGAGGACTTAAAATTCACAGCGCTACCTGCCGCCTGCCTCAACCCTTTCTTATCCGCTTTTATCTTCCGGATATTATTTTTTCCAACCCAGGCCTGGTAATCCGGTAACAGACATCGTGCCATCTTTTAAAATGAATGCTTCTTTAACAATGTCTTTGGCTAAATCCAAGCTGCCATCTAAATCTATGTAGCGGGTATGAGACTGTGAAAAAGCAGTATGCAGTGCGGCAGCTATACTGATCATACTTTCATCGTTGCACCCCCACATCAGATCAATGCCTGCCACCTTTGCGATGCCTGCAATATCCAATGCAGGCTGAACTCCACCGCATTTCATTAATTTAATATTAAAAATACCGCAGGATCCGGGATGAGAAGCTAATTGCAAAGCATCCGAAGTATTCACCAAAGACTCGTCGGCTGCTATCATTTTACGGATATTCAGCGGCAGTTGCTTTAACTTGGGAGTATCACTAACAGATAATGGTTGTTCAATGAGCTCTAAGTCTAAGGACTTTATTTCATTGTACAAATGCAATACTTCATCCGGTGAATAGCCCTGGTTGGCATCTAAACGGATATGTACGGCATCCTTATATCTTTTTCTTAGCTGTACCAGACGTTCAATATCTTCTTTCAGGTTTTTTCCCAGCTTAATTTTCAGATAACGAAATCCTCTCTCATAATATTCTGCGGCTTCCCGCATGGTTTCTTCAACGCTTTTGATCCCTATAGTTATAGAAGTAGGAAGAGATTGTATTCTTTGGCCAAGAAATTGCACTAAAGGAATTCCTAACCATTGAGTAAAAGCATCGTGCAAAGCAATGTCGAGCGCTGCCCTGGCGCCTGCATGGTCCTTTAAAGAAGTGTGTACTGTGTTAAGACAATCATAAAATTCACGAATATCTTCACCCAATAAGAGTCCTTTATCCCATTTTTCCAAGGCTTGTAAAGTAGCCTTTTCATCATCACCCACGACTTGTGTACTGGGGTTGGCAGTTCCTAAACCGGTAATCCCGTTTTCTAATGCGACAACGGCAATCACATTTTCCACTTTGCTGATAGTTTTATAAGCAATGGTATAAGGTCTCGTCAATTCTAAATTTTCGATGCGATATTCGATGGATTTGATGCGCATGGGTATTTATTGTTGTATGGCTTGATGGCTTAATGGTTCTATTGCTTGATGTTTAATTGTTTGCTTCCTATCTTAATTTATCAGGCCTCTCATAACTCCCATGGGTTAATTAATTCCAATCCATTGACATTCTTAAAATCCTGGGTATTTCGTGTAACTAATGTTAAATCATAAACCATGGCGGTAGCTGCAATGATAGCATCCGGGAGCTTAAGACGATAGGCTTTGCGTACTTCAGCCGTTCTTAGCTTAATAGGATGTTCCAATTCTATTACCCGTGCATCCGTAATAAAATTATGAAGCACTTCCAAATCCTTTTCGGTAGCCGCTTTCCAACAAAGTAACTCAATCTCTGTAATAGCGGAAATAGCTGGCTGTCCTTTTTTCAATAGAATATCCATGAATTTTTCCGCACGCGGTGGAAATTGTTGCTGAAGATAATAGATAGCGGTATTGGTATCCCATAAATGTTCTATTCCCATTCGTTGCGTAATTCATTTAGCTGGTTATCAATCTCTGTTAGTGGTTGCTTAGTCATAGCACCTTTGTATTTGCCCTCCCAGTCAACGGAATCCGCCTGAGATTGCTTTTCTTTTCGCACACGAATGAGCTGCAGAAGCTCTAAATCCTGCAAAAGCTTTATGGCTTTATTGTTGATAATGTCAATGACTACTGTTTGCATGAGATCATTTTAATAAAGCAAAATTACAAAATGTAGCTCAATGATTTAGATAATAAATAACCATCATTGAAATGACAATGAGATTGCCTGTATTATCGCTGACAATCATGTACAATTCATATTTCGTCTTAGCCGTTCTTTATCTCTATCCTGTTTGCTTTACAATCATAGATCATTGTCAGATGCCTATTCCAATTTGTAAATTCATCACAAGTAAACTCAAGCTTTTCGTTACACCATTTTTTAAATTCAATGAAATCCATTTCTATTGGACTTTGAATAAATTCTATATCTCTTAAGTGAGTAATAACTTTGCCAATAACATAGTAGTTTGCAAGGATAAAACTACCATCTGGAGATACCGTTAAACTTCGATAATCGTCGTTACTTTCCAATTCTATCACATCACCTGCCATGCTGTCGAGTTGAAATAGATAATCGGAAGTTACGACTAAGACCAAATTATATTTAGTCGAAATAGCTACTTTCCCTCCCGCTCCACGGAAATGCCCGCACCATTCGGAATAGTCTTCATTTGTGAATTTGACAAAAGACCAACTTAGAGAATTCCATGCATTTTCATTATCGTAAATTCTCTCAATATATTCTCCTGAATACGGAAGATTTATTATTTCAGCATTAATTATCATTTGAGATCATAATTCTAAAAATACCAATCAATTTTATAATACAAGGAATATCAACCGGCAGAAACATCAAACCCTAAACTCCAAACCCCTCAAACTCCAAACCTCAAACCTACTTCAAATACGTCTGAAACAAATTATAGATCCGCGTATATTCATCCGTCCAACTGCTGGGTTCTTTAAAATCATGGCTTTCTACAGGATAGGCTGCTAACCACCAGTTTTTCTTCCCCATTTCAATCAACTTCTGAGTCAATCGTACAATATCCTGGAAATGCACATTGGTGTCCACCATGCCATGACACATTAATAAAGGCTTTTGCAGTCCGTTAGCAAAATAGATCGGCGAGCTTTGCTGGTAAGCTAAGCTGTCCTCCTGCGGGTCATTCAAAATGGCCGAAGTATATCCGTCATTGTAATGCGCCCAGTCCGTTACTGACCGCAATGCCGCTCCGCAGGCGAATTCATCTGATTTAAACATCGCAGATAAGGTCATAAACCCGCCGTAAGAACCGCCCCATATCCCTATATATTTAGGATTCACACCGAATGCTTTCACCATATATTTGGCTCCATCCACCTCATCATCGAGGTCTTTACCGCCCATGTGACGATAGATCGCTGTTCTCCAGGCGCTGCCATATCCGGCGCTTCCGCGATAATCAATATCCATCACCGTATAACCTTGATCGCAGAGCAGGTTCATGAACATGTGTTCCCTGAAATAATAGCTCCACCAGCGATCAACATCCTGCAGATAACCTGCACCATGCACAAAGATAACCCCCGGGTGCGTGGCAGCAGGTTTTTCAGGCTTATAGACTTCCGCGTACACTTCATCATTATCACCATCTTTAAAAGTAAATATTTCCGGCGTACGCCAGGGATAAGATTTATATAAGGCACTTTCCGCCCTGCCGGTGACCTTATCGGCTTTTGTTCCGGATTTATTTTGCTGA
This sequence comes from Chitinophagaceae bacterium, assembly GCA_004322015.1. Classification (GTDB taxonomy): domain Bacteria; phylum Bacteroidota; class Bacteroidia; order Chitinophagales; family Chitinophagaceae; genus FW021-bin31. The sequence goes on along the minus strand of SCQT01000141.1, from coordinate 18,356 downwards.
AGATATAATTCCCATGGATGCACAACCGTCGAAAAAAGAAAAGCAATATTTTTCCCATCAGGAGAAACAGTTACCTGGTTACCCCCCGTCATGGTGGTAATACGTGTTTGTTTTCTTGTCTTAATATCTAATTGATAAAATTGTGTTTGCCCCGGTTCTATTTCATTAGTTAAGATATAGAATGTCTTTCTATCGGCTGAAAGCTGCGCTTGCTGCACTTCATATTTTCCGGAAGTCAATGTTGTTTTCTCATCGGTTTCCACATTCACTGTATAAAGATGTGAGTAACCCGTCACCTCTGACTGATACCAGACCGTATTTTCATTCAGCCATCCGGCGTTTCCCATATCAAATCCGCCAAAAGCGCTACCGATGCCCGGCCCCCAGCCTACCCAGGCATCGTTATGCTGACGATCCAGTAACTTTAATTTACCATTGGAAGGGTCAAGCAACATAATCCAGCGATCTTTATGGTCCCGGGAAGAAACTACCACGAAAGCATGAGAACCTTTTTCATTCCATACAGGATGAGAAATGGACACCTGACGTATGGGAGGATCTTTCATCAACATGCTATCGCGATGCGGATAATATTTTACAAAAGCAGGTATATCTTTTATACCGGGGATTTGTTCCGTAGAAATTTGATAAACGGAATCCCGTTTACGATCATAAATATAACTCTTAAAGGTTACCTGAGGTATTCCTGCTACCGGCCGCCCCGGCATGGTTTCCGTATATCCGGATTGGGTTACATACTCAGGAACGATTGTATTTCTAATGCCTTCAGGTATTTTCATTAAGGAATAAAAAATATAGTTGCCATCGGGACTGACCGTCAGTCCTGTTACTCTTTCGTTACCCGTATAAATAGTTTTAGGCGCTTCCGGTTTAGGCATATCCTTTAAAGCCTTTTCCGCAGCCTCTTTTTCTACCTTACGCTGACGAAGCACCCTAGAATTTTCCAGCGCATCATCTTGTAGAAATTGCTCCTGCGGGCTTAGCTGTGGTTTTTCTTCCACAGGCTTTTTCCCGTTTTCAAAGTCAGTTAATTGTTGTATTCGACCTGTTGTCAGATCCACAGCATATAAATTATTATTTTGATGATAAATGATCTGCGTATTATGAAATCCGAATTCTGGATTGGATATCCTGTCTGTCGTTTGAATGAGCGGAATGAGATTTCCGGATTTAATCTCCAGCAGATAAAGCATATTATCTTTTGTAAACACCATTTGAGTTCGACTGTCATTCCATGAACCAAATCTTTCGGATTCTGCCAGTGCACGATTGGCCGGCGGAACTTTACGGGGGTCATGATCACTTAGTGTAATATAATACAGCGAATCCGAAGGAGAAGCTCCTTCTCCTCCACCCACATAAATAGATTCATTTTCTGCAAGCGCCTGGTCAGGATTCCAGTTAAAATAAACCTTCTTCGAATCCGGGCTCCAGAAAACATTAGAAGGAGATGAACCAATCCACTTGGGATCCCGCATGATCTTTTCAACGGTTAAAGGAGCAAGCGTTTGTGATATCGCAGGCTGCAATGGCAAAAGCAATAACAGCCATAAAAGTTTTTTCATAACAGATTAAGATTAAATAAAAAGACGGAAATTGCAGCCAAAGTAAAATAAAATGAGCAAAATGGAGGATATAAAATTTACAAATGATCATAAGTTGAAATGGAAGCATCTTTTTTTCTCATGTTTGACAGCATTTTTATTCCTTTTTATAGTTTCCTGTAAAAACCATACAGATCCTGAGAAAACATACAGCAAGTTTTTCGTGGTGAAGCATGCAGAGCGCTATCCCGGATTTAACGGACATCTGACCTGGTATGGCAGGGAGCGCGCGGGCGATCTGATGCGTTTACTGAAAGATTCAGGTATTCAAAAAATATATGTAACTCCGTATTCGAGAACTTTGGAAACGGCAGATTCCTTAAGATTATTACAGACGACAGATACAGTGGTCTATCTGACAGATTCTACCGGTCAAAATTTGTCGGTTTGTTTAGAGCAGCATCGTGATTATGGAAAAACTATTTTAATAGTCGGGCACGGGAATACGGTTCCGGGAATTTTAAGAAGATTGGGGGCCTCTTATCAGGGAGATGAAATACCGGATAGCATTTTCAATGAGATATTCGAAGTGATCAATAACCACGGAAAAGTAAGTATGGGAACATTTCGTTATGGCAAACCCAATTTGCCGGATACTTTCAAAATGAAGAATTTGAATATGTAACCCGTTCTCCTGCCTTATTGCAAGATGCTTTGCAACACTATTCCCGCCACAGAACAGTATATGATGATACCTGTTACATCTACCATGGTAGCCACAAAGGGAGCAGAAGAAGTGGCAGGATCAATACGAATCCTTTTTAAAATAAGCGGCAACATGGAACCCATGAAGCTGCCCCATAATATGACACCTATCAGGGCAAAAAAGATGGTAGTCGCCATTAACATCCAATGGGTGCCATAATTATAAATATGCAATACCTGCCAGAGAGATATCCGGATAAAACCGATAATGCCTAACAGGAGTCCCAATAAAAAACCGGATTGTATTTCACGTCGCATCACCCGCCACCAGTCTTTCAAGGTTACTTCACCCAACGCCATAGCGCGGATAATTAAAGTGGAAGCTTGTGAACCGCTATTACCGCCACAAGAGAGTATTAATGGAATGAATAAGATCAGATCGGCAAATTTTATAAAAATGCCCGAATCCTGGTAATATTGCATGGCTGTAGCCGTCAGCATTTCACTGATGAAAAGCACTATAAGTACACTACCGCGTTTCCGAAGCAACCTGAACAACTTAATCTCAAGATAAGGTTCCTCTAATGCCTCTGTACCACCGATCTTTTGAATGTCTTCCGTATATTCTTCATTGGCCACCCACATCACATCGTCAAAAGTGACAATGCCCAGCAAAGTGTCCTGATCGTCTGTAACAGGCAATGCCACTCTGTTTTCTTTTCTGAATACATTGATGGCTTCTTCCTGGCTTTCAGTGACTTTAAGTGATGTAAAACGCCCGTCCACGATCTCACTGATCTTTGTGTTAGGACTCACCAGGAGGAATTCCCTGATACGTAAATCATCTAACAATTTCCCCCTTTCATCCACCACATAAATTACATCAATTGTTTCACTGTCTTTTCCATTTTCACGGATGTGGTCCAATGCCTGCTGTACTGTCCATTCGGGTTCGATATCTATGTAGTCCGGCGTCATCAATCTTCCTACGCTGTTTTCGGGATATCCCAATAAGGAAAGTGTGATCTTTAATTCTTCCGGACGCAGCAGTTTGAGCAGATCTTTCACTATATTACCGGGCAATTCACCCAAAAATGCAGTACGGTCATCCGGAGGAAGCTCATTGATAATTTCCCTGACTTTGTCGCGGGGGAGGGATTCAATAAGCCTTTCCTGGATGGGGAAATCAAGGATCTTAAACACACTGACCGCGCGTTGAATAGAAAGGCTGGATATGATGAGATCCTCTTGTTCAGGATACTCTTCAATAAGCTCGGCGACATCTACGATGAGCTGCTCGTTGAGCAATCCGTGTAATTCTTTGGGGTCCATAACCGCTATATCGGCCTGGAACAGATCTTTCAGTGCCTCGTTCTCCATGATGCATTATACAGTGATTGGGTGAAAAAGTAAAAGGAGTTGCAATTTAATGCATCTGAGAATAAATGACAATTTTACATCAGGTGATCACCTTCACTGCCGTAGAACCTGATGATAAAAGTTGACGGCATCCCGGTGCAATTTGGAAATTGTACTTTTACTGATATATACCATGTGGCCTGCCTTATAATAGGTCAACTGTATCCTGTCTTTTTGGTCGGGAGTCAATGCCATGTGATCCACTACGTACTCTGCTGCCGCAAAAGGCGTAGCCAGATCATAATAGCCGCATACTACCCAGGTATGCAGGTATTGATTCTTTATCATGGCTTCATGCAGGGTAGGCGCTACATTCAGATAACGGTTTTGAGGATAAGGCCAGGGCCAAACACTTGCCATGGCAGCATAATTGACGTTGGTTTTAAAATCCAACTCGTTTCGGATATAGCTGTTAAATGCACCTACGAAAGATCCACTGATATTGGCATCACTGGGGTCATATTCCATCGTTCCGCTTAGCGGGTCAATATCATCACCGGAGAAACGGCTGTCATACCGCCCGACTACTTTACCCGAATCTCTTAGCAACATTTTGAAAAATCGGGAGTCTGGAATTCTCATATTGGCTCTTTTAATAAAATCAACCGGCAGGCTGGTATATTCATGCAACTTTTCTATGATTTTATTTTTCTCTTCAGCGCTGATATTATCCCCTTCAAAAAGAGCTTGTGCATATTCGCCTTCGGCAAAAGATTTCACTTCATTGGCTAATTCTTCAACAGATTTGCTTTGCAATGCCGGACTCAGCTTTTTATAATACCAGGCGGTGGTGGCATAAGTAGGTAAAAAGAAAATATAAGGCTGGTCATTAGCCTGAGAAAAACTGATCGTTTGAAAATTCAAAACAGAAGAAACTAAAATGATCCCATTCAGGTACATATTATACCTTCCCTGGAGATACCCCGATAAGCCGGCTGCACGGGTAGTTCCATAACTCTCCCCAAGAATAAATTTGGGCGAGCTCCAGCGGTCATACTGAGTTGTATAAAGGCGAATAAAGTCTCCGACCGATTTTAAATCATTATCATATCCGTGAAACTGATCCAGGCTTTCTCCCTCTTCCGCACGGCTATAGCCGGTAGGAATAGGATCAATAAATACGAGGTCAGTCTGATCCAACCAGCTATTGTTATTGTCTTCCAGATGGTAAGGAGGAGCAGGCGATACACCTTTGTCATTTAAAGCTACCCGTCTTGGGCCCACCGCCCCCATGTGTATCCAGATAGAAGCGGAACCCGGCCCGCCGTTGAAAGCAAAAGTAACGGGACGAAGATGATTGTCTGCCACATCATCTTTCGTATAGGCAATATAGAAAATATGAGCAATCACTTTATTCTTATCATCTTTAACAGGCAGATAGCCTGCAGTGGCAGTATAATGAATGACATTTCCATCAATAGTAATAGTATGATGCGTAATAGCGGTTTTTGTCCATGCGGTATCCGAAGAAGGGGCATTTTCCTTAGGGGAGCTTTGTGGTTTGGGTTGTCTGGCAGCCTGCTGTTTGTCTTTATAATGTCTTTGTGCGAGGGCAAGCGAACAGGGAAATAAGAAACATATAAGCAGAAGTATATTCTTTTTCATGAAATGTAAATTTTAGGGATCGAAAATAGTTATTTTCTTTTATACACAGTTTATTATTTTTGCCATTTTATACAAAGAAGACTGAAATAAAATGAAGATCAAACCATTCCTTTATGTAAAAGATGTAAAAGGCAAAGGACGCGGAGTATTTACGAGTGAACCCATTCCAAAAGGGACCAAAATTGAAGAATCCCCTGTGGTAGTTTTATCGAAAAAAGATACTGACAAGACCGATAAGACCGAGCTGCATAATTATCTCTTCGTATGGGGCGACAGAAAGGTGAAAGCCTGTATGGCACTGGGATACTGCTCCGTGTATAATCATTCTTACACACCCAATTGTGATCATGAAATGGATTATGAGAAACATACCATGATCATCAAAACACTCCGTGATATTAAAAAAGGAGAAGAACTTTTAATCAACTATAATGGAGAAATGAAAGATGACTCCCCTCTTTGGTTTAAAGTAAAATGAGATGCCGCATATAGGATTAATGTCGGATACACATGGTTATCTTCACCCTGATATCTTCAAATGTTTCTCTTCAGTAGATGAAATATGGCATGCGGGAGATATCGGTACCATTGAACTTGCAGATGAACTGGCTTCCTTCAAAACTTTCCGTGCCGTATATGGCAATGCAGATGGAAAAGATATCCACAGTCGTTATCCGGAAGACGTACGTTTTAACTGTGAAGGAGTGGATGTATGGATGACGCATATCGGCGGATACCCCGGACATTATGCCCCCAGAGTGAAACCTCTGATCATACAAAACCCGCCGCAATTATTTATCTGCGGGCACTCACATATTTTAAAGGTAGTTCCGGATAATCAACTAAAGCTGTTACACATCAACCCCGGCGCCTGCGGCAGGCAGGGATGGCATCAGGTGAAAACTATAGTTCGTTTTGAAATTAATCAGGGAAAGATCGAGCATTTGGAAGTGATTGAGCTGAAATAAAGCCACCTCAATCTTTTTTACCTGAAGTATCTTCGGCAGGTTTGGCATGTTCCGTTGAATCTATAAATTGATTAGGCACTTTTATATAGAGGCTGTCAGAAGGAGGCAATTCATCCTCATTCGCATTTTCTTTTATATAACGATTTATAAATGCCTTTCGCAGTGAATCCCTTCTTTGTTTTTCTTCCCTTGTCATAAATAAATCGTGTAATCTGTTAAATTCCCTGTTATATGAAATCCCTATTCCGCCCCTGGTAAGATTTTCGTTTAGCAATACATCATAATTACTTTGACTGAATGCAACAAACCTGAATCTTCCATCGGGAGTAATCAGGTATTCAAACCTGAAATCCCCGGCAAAATAGCTGCTGCTGGTAGCCTGTGAGGTATTGCCCCTGCCCCAGTCAATAGAAGGGCCTGCCACTATATGCACCCTGTTATTAAAGATATTCTTACTTAAATTAAACTGTACATCATTACGCTGCAGCGCACCATTGTTGCCCGCATTGGCAGAATATGCACTGTAATTCATGCTGAAATCAACACCTAACTTTCTGAATGTACTTCCTAATAAATTATTTAATACCCCCGACAGTTGAGAAGACACCCATTGTCCAGCGCTGCTCAATCCACCTGAAAGAAATGCATTATTGTTGCCGGAAGTCGGAGGTATGAATTGTCCGAATGCAAGCAGGGCCGCCACTTGATTGATCAGGTCATTGGGGTTTTGCCGGATCTGCTGTAACTGCGTCATGGCAATACTTCCCGTACTAATGCCTACATCGGGTAAACGTATATCGTAACTGATATCAGGATGCATCAGGGAGCCCTTCAAAAACAAGTACACGTCCACTTTTTCTCTTTGCCTGAGAAGCTTCGCATCCTGGGTGCTTAATGCTCCTGCCGTTTCATTCTCACCTGCCACCAGGTCATATAAACTGGCTCCACCCGGCACATTATAAATAGCAGCTATATTTACGTTGGCATCGGAAGGATCTCCATTCCATGCAATCGTACTTCCCTGGTTGATAATAAAAGTTCTCGATAAAAGTCCTTTAAAAGAAAAAATATAATCGCCATGTTCAATGGTGTAATTACCGTACATCCTGAAATTCCCATTCAGATCAATATTCATTTGCAGAGATCCGTTACCCGATGAACTTATCCGGTCTCCCGAAGCGGCATCTACAATTACATCTATCCGGGCGTTAGGATTCATGTTAGCATATAGCTTCACATTCAAATTCACTTTATTATTTTCCGGCCTCACCGGTTTCAGTTCCCTACCGTATTGTTTAAAAATCACAAAATCATGCTTACCTATATCTTTAGAATCTGAGAGCGGAAGAAAAATATGGGTCCCTTTCTGAGGCGAGATATTCAATGTCATTTTCATATCTTTCAACGGGCCTGTCAGGTTCACTCGTCCCGATGCATAAGCTTCCCCGTAGTAAAGCGGGTTATCCAGCACTGTGGTATGCAGTAATTTAAAATTACTCGTATTTAAAGCCAGGTTGAAGTACAAATCGTTAAAATTCTTATGGGTAATAGCACCCTGCAAAAAAGCGTTGTGCCCGTCCACATCATGCAAGGTAATCGAGCCTAAGTTGATGGAGGTGGGGGTAAAATTAATGGTTTCATTAGTCAATGTATAATAGGTTCCGGTGTAGTTCACTTTTAATCCCACACTGTCTAATCTCATGGCACCTGTTACAACCGGTTCAGAGGTTGTCCCGCTCAATTTCAACTGACCGGTGGCATATCCTCTGAAATTGCTGACATAATTTCCGATAAAATTATCCAGCATGCTTATATCCGTATGGTTCAGTTTAAAATCTCCCTGTAAAACCTGATCTTTTTTCCCCAGTCCCGCCATACCGGTAATAGAGAAATTCTGAGTCGGATTATCATTTTTAAATAAATTCCAACGTAAGAGTTGATCCTTTTTCTGATAAGAAACACGGGTATGCACTGTACCCATTGAATCGTTGTTCATACGGAATCCCGAAGCTTCTATATCGGCAGTAGCCATCATATTCCCCAGCGGATCATCTATCTGAATGGTTCCGTTGGCAATACCTTCCAATTGAGGATTAGTCATAAAAAACTGGGAAAAATCTCCAATATAGAGATTTTGCAATTTGATTAAAAACGATGCGGAATCCAGGGATGCATTATTGGAAGTGAGGGTCACTTTCTGATCGCTGTGAGAAATGTTGAAGTTATTGATAACGACTTTATTTTTACCCAGCATAATTTCATTATCGGGAGTGATATTCCAGATCTTGTCATTCACGACCAGCTCGGAATTCAGGATCCTGATATTATATCCGTTTTTTAAAGTGGTTACGCGTGCATACAGGTCCGCATTATTCAGTGCCTCCGAAGCAGATGTTTTCAAACGAATATAAGAAGTGTCGTTGGAGGCGGTAGCGCTAATATCAGCGCCCGGCATTAGTAAACTATCCTGCACAAAAATCCCTCCAATGTCAGTCTGTACCCCCAGTCCGGTATATCTTCCCAGCGCATTAATGTGAATGTTATTAAAGCGATAGCGGCCATACCCTGCGGAAGGAATATCTGCAGTAAATGCTAAAGTATCCTGATAGGTGTTCATACCTCCGGAGATAATTGAATTGTCTAATCCTCCAAAAGCGGGGATGAAAGCGCTGAGGATTTTATCCACATCTCCTAACTGAAAGCCGAAAGTAAAGTTTTCATAAAAATTTTTATTTACGGGCGGCATAAATTTATTAGGAAAATACCGGTTGAGAAAAGACTGAACGGCATTTTTCATCCCATCTAAATCATAATTGCCTCTGAGGTGTCCCTGTATTTCATTCCCCTGCAGTGTGAGCATTTTGCCCCCCGAACTGTCCACCCTCGAATGTACTACCAGCGTATCAAAGGCAATTCTCACTTTATTCTTAAAAAGATTAACATCATACAGCCGTGCATCGCCTAAGAAATTATCAATACTGTTCCCTGTCAGGTCAAGATCTAATTTTCCACTGAAAGTAATGGAATCTTTCGTGAGGTTTAAAGCGAGAAGGTCGCTCTTAGTCACGTCTGATTTAAAATGAAATACGGGCAGCTTGTTATTGAAATCAATCATTCCTGCAAAATCAAGGCCCAGGTTAGAATCAGCTACCTGCACCGAACCATTGAATAATTTCTTGTTCAGCGTACCTTCTGCTTTTATATTGCGATAGGTGTAACCATTCAAAAATATGTTATCAATGTTACCGTCCAATTTGGTATTAATATCTTTCAAATTAAACCCTGATCCTTCAATTTTTGCAGTCAGGGTGACGGGGCCTAATAAGCTGTCATCCAATAACTTTCCTAAATTAAAACTCTGGGATGAAAGTCTGCCGGAATATCGCGGTACTTTATACCTTTTCCCGAATTTCATATTGAGGTCTGTATGCAGATTGCCCAGGTTGGTCTTAAAATCCCCATAAGCCACAAAGTCCTCAATAAATCCTGTATAATTCCCTTCAAAGCTGACAGATGTCAGCTTACCAATATCCACTACCTCTTGTTTCCTAAGCTGAGGGAAAAACTGCAAAATATCATTCCCGGTGGAGGTAAGTTTTTGCGCCTGGAAATCAATAAATGTATTATCAATAAGCGGTAATCCCCGCATCCTGATTTTTCCGATAAGTTCGGTGGCCTTACCTGCCTGTATATGTATATTATTGGCAGCCAGATTGGCAATCGTTCCGTAAGCTTCTCCCGAAACTCTTATATCTGTATTCCACGTCTTAAGAGGGGGGACAAAATAAGCAATGTCATCGGAGGATAATTCAGCGTTTTTGAAATTACCCCGCAAATAAACGCCATGAATGAAATTGTTCAGATCACTGAAATCATCATAACCCATACTGAAATAATCTGTCAAGTGACTATGATTAGTCGTTAAATTCAAATCGGAAAATTCCATTTCTACAGGAGAAATTTTAAAACGGCAGGATAATCCTTTCACCTGTAGTCCGCAGCGTTCCTTAGCCGTCAGGTTAAGTTGGGTAATGATGGAATCCTTAATCAGATCTGTATGACTTAAATCGGCATTGATATCATAAAAAGCAATATGCTGAGGGTCAAAATAAGGTTCCACTCTTGCCTCATTTTTATCAATAAGGGCAAAGCCGCCATTCTTAAGAGAAATATGATCTATCTGCAAAGCCCAATGGTCAATATTCCATTGCAGGCTGTCTTTTTTATTTTTATTGTTTTGTCTAACGGGAACAGAGTTAGCGGACGTATCACCTGCCGGTTTTGTCGCGGTGTAATTTTCTATCACAAAAAGCGGATGCGCAAGGCTGATATCCCGCACCATAATCCGGCGCTTCCGCAAGTCAATATTACGGGCATCCAAAACGATACGATCAGCGCTGACCAGCATATTCTGCCCTGTCCAGCCATCAATCTTATTTATCCGGATGTCAGATATACTGACTTTTTTAATATCTATATCAGGCATTTGCCCGCCCCCCGAAGATGATGGTGAACTGAATTCATCCAGGATGAACTGATAATTCCAGACTGAATCGCCAGGTAATCTTCTCAGATTGAGCGTGGCATCCTGTAATCCGATATAATGAAGCCATGTTCTACTTGCTATTACATAATGAAACCATGTTTTTCTCTTTAAGTAAAAGAAATTGGAGACATTTAAGGTTAATTTTTCAGCATAAAGAAGCGTATCACGATGCTGGTCTGCAATATAAGTCCCCTCTAAGGTGAATTTATTGAACAGTGTGAAATCCACATGTTTAATGGAAACTTCGGTATGTAATCTTTCAGAGAGACTGTTGGTGATTTTTCTGACAAGGAAGTTTTGCACTGCCGTTACATTCACCAGCACAGAGATCAGGATCAATAATCCCATCCCTGATAAAGCAATGATCAACAATATTTTAAGCAGCTTTTTCAGTCTCTTGCCATTTTGCACAAAGGTACTTATTCGACTTGTTCTGACAAGGGAAAGAGACCCTTAAATTATGAACCAATCTTTTGACGATATTTGCCCCATGCGAAAGATGATTCAGGCAGTATGGATATCCATTCTTATTGTATACTTTGTTCCGGCATATGCACAGCATCACAAAAAAGCCGTTCCCCGTAAAACGGAGAGCGCAAAAAAAGCAGATACTGTTTTCACCGCCACCCTGGGGGATGTTCCCAGCGGACAATTATTACCGGCTTCCTTCGCAAAAAGCTTATTGGATAAGCCACTCATAGTCCGTGATCAGGAACATCAATCCTTTCCCGTCATTTCCTTTTCCTTCGGGTACCAGGCTTACGGAACATATGTTAACGATACAACCGGTTTGCCTGAAAAGACTTCCACTTACATCTCCTTTCCATTTAATAGCGACCGTCTTGATTCTTTATGGAGGACCAGAATCGGTAACGAATTGAAAACGGGAGATCAATTATATTTTGACCACATTATTGCTGAAGACAAAAACGGCTCTTATCATCTTTCTTCACCTCTTCATTTTACAATAAAATGACCAAATTTATAAATCATATTATTGAATTCGGAAAAGAGGGTATCTTCTGTACGAATGACTGTCGGCGATTCTGCCATGTAAAAGATCTATTCAGGAAATATTCCCTTTAACGGAGTTAATGTCACCGGGCCGATCAGACCTGAAGGCACCTCATTCCAGGAGGCAGCATCAAACGGCTTATAGAGCATATTGACCACATTAATGTCATAAAATTTCTTCCAGTTAATGCCTTTTCGGTCGTATGCTGCAATTCTGTTTGCTCCAATATTCGTTACATCAATTTCCAACTTGTTTTTACCCGGTTTTAAATATTTACCGATCCGGACTTCAAAAGGGACGGCCCATAAGGAACCTACAGCATGGCCATTGATTTTTATATCAGCGCTGAAATCCACCACACCCAAATTAAGCAACCAGTCATTGGCACGCTTTGAAGGCACATTAAAAGTTAAGGTATATTTGGCAGTTCCGGTAAATACTTTTGCACTATCACTCAAACTTGTCCATGATACGAGAGAATCCAGTGTATAACTTTTTCTTATTAAAGACGAGCCTTGCACAAAAGTAAGATTCCATTTACCTCCTAAAGTTTCAGAATTCCCGGCAGGTTCTGCATAACGCCATGAAGGCCCTGTTATATTTTCTTTACTATAACCTTCGGCAATGATGGATTGCCCGGGCCTTAATTGGAGGTAAAGAAATGTTTTACCGTTCTCATGCTTTAAAGATGCTTTCCCAATATCGCCGGTATAAGCATCATAAAAAACAGCCGAAGAAATGTTTTCTGCAAACGGTATCCAGCCATCAATCGCTTTATCCCGAAGGTCAGTAATAAAATATATATATTTTTGATGGTCTCTCCTGCGGATATACTGTAATCCGGCAGTCTCAAATCCTTCAGGCATGATTCCCGTCATGTGCATTAAAGCCCTGATATCATTTCCTGTAAACACGGCTCCCTTCTCCAACAGACGCGAATGATCGCCGGAGAACGCAGCTTCAGGCGATAATAATTTTTCTTCCTGATAAAATATTTTTCCGCGCAGTCTCAAATCATATAACCCCGGCACATCATCAGGCAAATGATCAAGAAATATTATTTTGGCTCCTGCTTTTGCTAACTGTACGATTTGCTTCAGCGTTTCTTCGGGCATATAATGACAGGGAGGAATAATCAGTGCCCGGTATGCCGCTCCTGGTGTCTTCAACCTTCCATCTATCACACGAGTTGCCTGCAACTGAAGATCAGAAATATAATCAATGCCATATCCTTCTTTCATCAACTCATTGGCCGCCTGATGAAAAGGAGTAGGATCCAGCCATTCGCCGGCATTGCCGATCGTCAGTTGCAAAAGGATATCTTTTGTTTTCATAGCCCATACATCCTGCACAGGCCAATACAGGAGTACATCATTATCCGGTTCTCCCTTTTGTAAAAAGGATTGCACGCGGGATATATAGTGATCAAATGCCGGTACGTCGTGCCAGAAAGTATTTTCAGGCGTTACATTGATGCTGGCATAAAACTGCCATCCGGGCCAGGGAGCATCTTTAGGAGAATAAGGGCTTCCCTGAAAATAAACGTGGTTAATACCTGAAATCAACATTTGATCCAACACCGGTTTACATTGTGCGAGACTTACACGGAAATGTTCACCTAACCAGGTAAATATCTCAGAAGAGGCAAATTTCTTTCCCATCACATGTGCTGCAGAGGAAGAAAATTTTAATAATAACAGATCCAGCTTTTCCTTCTGCATTTCAGGATACAAAGAATCTTCCTGTAAACCGGGGATATCAAAATGAGCAGAGCCAAAAGATTCCATTTCAGGAATGTCTGCAGCTCCATACAAATCCAATAAATTCCCCGGTGAGCCATGCGCCTGATAACGGGTGATGCTGCCCATGTGATTCGCCCAGCTTGTCCAGGGAATAACAAAGTGATGCAGCAACTCATCAGCAAGTGTTTGCCTGTAATCAGCGATCACTCTTGTGACCGTATCTTCACTCGCATCCTGCATCAGCGCCGGCAGGTAGTCCTGCAGACGATATCCTCTGTCCTTTGCAAAATCCTGAAAGAAATTTTTAGTCCAGTCGGCGCCAAATACTTCATAAGAATCGCAGAAAAAAGCATGAGGCGCAGGACACCTATTTTTTGAAAAAGCGGTTGTGAATCTTTGCAGGTATTTTTGCAGCGCCTGCTCAGAGAAAGGATCCATCACCCATCCTTCGCCGCCGGGCGCTGCGCGTTTTACTTTCTGTAAAGTTTTACCATCAAAGACAGCTATTAATTTCCAATTACCGGGAGGGGCTATCCAGCTTAATCTTCCATCTTTGCCTATTTTATTAGTTAAATCAGTCTTGTTTCCGTTATCAGAATAAGCCATGAGCACCTGCAGCGGGGCGACATCCTTTTGACGGGGATTATTCACTGTTACGAGTTGCGATAATTTTTCCCCTCCCTTCAAAGTATATGTCCTGAAAATGACTTTTGAAGCAGCATCCTGCATGGGTATTTGCGGACCGCCGAAAGGCCAGCCGGTCCCGGTGACCATATCGGTACTCATATTCAATCTTTTCGATTCAGTCATCGTATAATGCAGCATCTGCATCCATTGTGGCGACAGGAAGTCAATGAATTTATTTTCAAAGCCTTTTACTCCGTAGATAGGAGTAATTTCTACTCCGCCAATGCCTGCTTTCCGGAATTGTTCTAAATTATATTTTATTCCCAGTGTATCCACTGCATTGCCAGGCCACCACCAGCGTGTCCAGGGCTTATTGTCGCGGGTAATGACCGGCCAGGAAAAAACCGATTGACTTCTTGCTGTACTGTAGCCCAAACAAAGCAACATACAGCAGATAATAGATTTCTTTATCATTATTTAGTATTTAATATTATAGTTGACTTCTATAAGGTGATTAGTAACCAGTAATAGGCAATCAGTAAGTGGATATGCTTACCATTTACCATTCAATGTTGTTTAGATAACAAGTTCTTGTCCGAATTTGATTTAAGAATACTGATTTACCATTAACCATTTACTACTTACTTGATTATCTTCTTTCACCCTTTACTAATCTTCACGGCATACACTTCCTCCTGACCTGTAAAATTAGCCCTGAAAATCACCCATTTCCCATCCGGTGAAAAATGCACATTCGGCTCCAGGGCACGATATTGCTGATAATGCATATCCACTAATTTTTCGGCATGCAGGCTATCGCCTTCCGGACGGAATAAATAGATCCACATTCCATCTCTGGCATGTGCCACCTGTGTGGGATCACCCCCGTCACCGCAAAACAACCTTTGATCAGGGGATAAATTATAATGAATAGACCATTCATTACGTTGTAACTGATATCTTATTTCTTTTCCGATAATTATTCTGCCGTTCTTTTCAGAAACGGGTACACCGGCTACATAAAACGTCACAGACCGGGGTATCTGCAAATCAAACCACACGCTCTTTCCATCCGGCGCCCACCACTCATGACCGTTGATCTCTCCTGCTATTGTTCGCTTATGCAATAATTTCTTTTGCCTTGTTTTTACATTGATGACCCACGAACGGTCCACCTTATCCCAAGGTCCTTCGTGCGCATATAACAGCAGGTCAGGATCTGTTGGAGAAAACTGTTCATGATTCAGCCAGGTATCTTCACTGTCAATTTTGGTTAGTTGTTTTGTCTGTGAGTTGATGGTAAATAATACATGTGGAATATGGGCATTATAAATCCGTGTAAAGAAGCTTCCTTTCTGGGGATATTTTTGCAGTATCGCTCTTTCTTCCGGACTGCTCCACACGCCGGCTAAAAGTGTTTCATTACAATTAACTGTGGCGATTTGCCCGTAAAAGCTTTTGGGAAAAACATAGATCAGCGAAGCTTGCCCATTATCTACATTTACTTTAAATACGCTATCCCGGCTTTGTACATAGGCGCTTCCGGTTTTTTTACCTATAATCTCTCCCGAAAAACGAAAAGGCAGATCAGTCACTTGCCGCGTAACATCATTCTGTAAATTAACAACGAAAAGTTGATTGCCTTTTGGAGTATTGCCATAATACATCATTTCCCAACTGTTTCCATCCTTAGTTCTTATAAAAGGATTATTATGAAAATAAAAGCTGCGGTTATTGCCTTCACGGCGGCTGAGCCGGATAATTTGATGTCCGGTGCTTTGATCAATCCATGCATCCGGCATGGCATGCCCGCCGGTTTGTAAAACGGGAATTGTTTTTGTTTGTGCGGAAAGAAAATTCCCGGTAAGAAGGCAGATCAAAAGAAACCTTATTACTTTAATAGTCATAGAATCGATGTATCCGATTAACCTTATTAGCTTATCGAGAACTAAGAAGGAAAATGAGAAAGACCCACCTTGCCGTCTGGTAAATAAGCTAATAAGGTTTTTATTCATAGTATGGGTAATTTTTCTACTAAGGTAATCAGGTTGATGGTTCATGATAGAATTATTATAACTTCATATATTCAATATGATTTATTTTCTGGTCAGGCACGGGAGTAGACTGAAACAGAGAAAAATTATCCGTACTTTTTAGGTGATAAAGCGACTGATCATCATTCTTCAAAAAATCCATAAAGCGAAGATGGATATTTTGAACATCCGCTAAAGCCACCGCCGGTCTCTCATCTGGCTGTTCACAACGTATTTTAATGTTGCTTAATGTAATATCTTTTGCATGGCGAATATAAAAGCCATAGGCAGGAAGGGTGCCGAACATGGTCGGCTCGGGATAAGCATTCTCTTTTTCAGGAGGAGTAATGGCTGCCTGCTCTTTAGTACCCCCTCCTTGTACAAATATTTGCAGATTATTTATTTGCACATCTTCAATAGGGTGCCCCGGTATGCCGCTGATAGCAGAAGCAGCACGGGAAGCGCTGTGATACACTACAATATTGCTGATATTCACTCTGCGCAAATGTCCAACCGGCGTTCCTTCGGGGGCGCGTAAACGACTGCCCAGGCGAAGAAAAATGGGCATATTATAAATATAACGCATGGTAATATTGGAGATAGTCACATCTTCCAGATCGCCGCCATCCACGGTTTCCAATGCCAGTCCCTGGCAATGATCAAATACGCAATTAGTAATGGTAATGTTTTTAAATCCTCCGTTGGATTCTGTCCCCATCTTAATACGGCCTGTATG
This sequence comes from Chitinophagaceae bacterium, assembly GCA_004322015.1. Classification (GTDB taxonomy): domain Bacteria; phylum Bacteroidota; class Bacteroidia; order Chitinophagales; family Chitinophagaceae; genus FW021-bin31. The sequence continues at coordinate 1,395 of SCQT01000141.1, read as the reverse complement.
ACTTACTCTTACTGAATCGGGGAATAACTGATAAGTTCCGTTGATAACGCTTCCTTCTTCATAATCTCCTGACACTACACAATTATTGATGGTAACATTTTCCGTAGCGCGTTTATATCCTAAGGCATACGAGCTTTTTAAGCAGATGCCATCATCCCAGGGAGAATTAACTATGCAATTAGTAATGTGCACATCGTGGCAGCAGTCAATATCCATCCCATCCCGGTTAGTATCAATGATAAGGTTATCTATGGTGAGATTATCTACGCCGGTAACCAGTATCCCGAAATGGCCGCCATGCATAATTTTAAAATCGCGTAATATTACATTATGGCAATTTCTTAAAGCGATGCTTTTATCACCTAAACCTTTAGGAAGATGATCCCTCGGGATATTACGGGTCAGTCCTTTGCCATATATAAAGCCCTGTCCGATGATAGCTATATCATGCAGGTTCACTCCCCATATAAAGCCATTGCGCCAGTGGCTGTGTCCGAAATCCTGATATTGATCGTAAGGGTTAGGTTCCGGCTTATAATAAGCAGCAGGATCATCAATAGCTTCCAGCACGGTACCGGGGCTCAGGTATAAAGTGATATTGCTTTTAAGGCGAATTGATCCGGATAGATACGTACCTGCAGGAAAGAAAACCGTGCCACCTCCAGCGTTTGCTGCTGCACCAATTGCCTTATTAATAACCGCCGCATCATTGGTTTTTCCATCGGCTTTGGCGCCATAGCTTTTAACGTTATAGTAAATTGTCGGCGGGGACGCCAACAAGGGCAACGAGGTTGAGGGGGATGCCGCCGAGAATAAGGAGTGAAAAGTGCTTGTTGGCGGGGACGCCAACAAGAGCGGAGAGGGCAGGTAAAGCGGATTAGCTTGTCCGGCAAAATCAGCCATCATACATGTGCTGAAACAAATGAAAAGAATACTTTTTAATATCATAATTTATCTATTTATTCAGGACTATTCAATTTTTAGAAACTAAGATGTTAAAATTGAATCCGATCTACAAGACCGGGATGCAGCTTTTCACATTCTTATCCTGATTGGAAGTTACTTTGAGATAGCTTATACATCTCATTGTCTTTCTATGCTAAGCGGTTTTATAAGTACAAAAATAAAAACAACATGCCATAATAGTGTAAACATAGTTTGAAGCCTAAGTACAACCATCCTGTGCTATGCTGCTTCTAATCAACTTTTTACGCAATCGTTACCGGGAATGATTGAGTAAAAGGCAATCATGATACCTGGACATTCTTTATATAGAAAATCATTATTGTCCGAGTAAAATCATACAACTATAGCCTATACTCCTTTGCAGGAAAGTGTTTTAGGCAAAAAATACATTGTTTCAAAATCGGGGGGAGTACCCCCTGGCTTTTTAGG